>JBOGYN010000315.1:0-2197 GCA_050696855.1 Solirubrobacteraceae bacterium
GCGCGGAGACCCCTGCGCTCGTGAGCGCCCGGCGCGGGGCGCGTACACGGGTGAAGACGTTGCGACACGCCGGAGAGCCGCGGCCGTGGGAGAGCCACGCAGCGACCGCCTGGCCGACATCGGCGGGGAGCGGCATGCGATCCCTGCGGCCACCCTTCCCTCGCACGACGAGCTCGCCGGCACGCCAGTCGATGTCGCCGAGCTCCATCGCGACCACCTCGCCGGCACGGAGTCCCAGCCGAGCGAGCAGGTTGAGGACGGCGAAGTCGCGTCGGCCAAAGGCGCTGCGCCGGTCGCAGCTGCCCAGGAGTTTCTTGATGGCCGCGGCGTCCACCGACACCGGCAGCTTCGAGCGCTGGCGATTGGCCACCCGCGGGACCGCACCGGCCAAGGGGGTCGCGATCAGGCCTCGCAGGTGACAGAAGCGCAGGAACGAGCGCACGCCGCAGGCGATGTACGCTGGGTTGCGCACCTTGCACTGCTCGGCGACGAAGCCCAGCACCTCGACCGCTGTCAGCTCACGAAGGCCGTCATCACCGGGAAGTGCGTCGATGAACAGTCGCGCCACGTGCAGGTAGCTCGCCGCCGAGGAGGCAGCGATGGCGCGCTCGTTCAGCAGGTAGGCGCGGAACTCGCCGACCAGGAGGTCTGCCTCCGACGGCGGTGGGACGTTCGCGGGCGGCACGACGCCGCAGCCACGCAAGTAGCTGACGAGCGGTTCGAGGCCCTTCGGCGAAGTCCACAGCCGGTAGCCCTCCGCCCGACGGGCCTCGAGAAACTCTTCGATCCGCTCCGTGTCGAGACCAGCGGGCTCGAGCCCGTGGCTGGCCATCCACCGGCTCAGGTGCGCCAGCACCCGAAGCTGATCCGTGACAGCGAGCGGTCGATAGCCCTGCAGCGTCAGTTCGCCTCGAAACCCGGCCACATAGGGGACGAGCGGCCCACTCACACACACGCCAGATGGTCTTGCACCCATCGATGCCTCCTCTCGAACAACAGGTCGGAGGAAGTCTCGACCGCTCAGCAGCGACGACGATTATGTTGAGGACTCACGCAGCGACGAAGCGTTCACCAGCGGCGGCGGCGGAACGAGGGGCCCCACTCCACATAATCCCGTCGTCTCCATAATGCAGCCTATGTGGATATCCACATAGGCTGCATAAGGAGCGCAACGTGGCCGATCATCTTCCCGAGGTCGAACGGCTCTGGGTGGAGCGCAAGATGCGCCGGGCCTGGCGCAACCCTGATGCAAAAGAGGCCCAAAAAGATCTCGAAGCTCTCGCTGACCAGCTTGAGGCGATCAACCCCGACGCGGCGGGCTCCCTGCGAGAGGGACTCGCCGAGATGTTCGCCGTGACCCGGTTGGGGGTTACCGGAACGCTGCTCAAGAGCCTGGCCAGCACCAACGCCATCGAGTCGATGAACTCGATCATACGAAATCACTCCCGCAACGTGAAGCGCTGGCGCGACGGCGACATGCGCCTGCGCTGGGCAGCAGCGGGCATGTGTGCCGCAGCCGAGCAGTTCCACCGAGTCCAGGGCTATACGGCCCTACCTGGCCTCGCTGCCGCCCTCGCCAAGGCCACCGCCACGACAGCCCAGCCAGCCCCTGCCACTCAGCCAGCCCCTGCCACTCAGGCGGTCGGGGCGTGAATCCCGTGCGCGACACGTATGCGACGGGTAGGCCAACACGTTGCGGGTTCTGCGGCAGCGAGCTGGCCGGCCGATCCAACCAGCAGTGGTGCTCGAAGCGATGCCGCCAGGCGGCGTGGAGAGCAATCAGGTCCAACCCGCTCGCACCGGCCAAGGTGCCACGTTCCGACACCGTTTATGAGTGCCCATCTTGTGAAGAGCGCTATCTGGGCGATCAGAGGTGTCCGGACTGTAATACGTGGTGTCGCCGGGTCGGCCCCGGGGGGGCATGTCCCCACTGTGATGGTCCCGTGGCGGTAGAGGACATCGTCACTGCAGTCCGCCCCGCGCCAACGCCAGCTCCACGGTCGGGACAGCCAAGATCGACTGCGACACCCACCCATGCACCGACCCTGTCACAGCCATAAAGTATGATTGCCAACTGAGGTCGCCACTACCAATTTCCACGGAAAGTGGGACATCCTCACTGGTAGTGAGTCCGACTGAGGCGGGGGCCGCAGGGTCCTTCTCCAAAGCAGTCCTTAGCCCCCCATGTAGCCCATTG
>JBOGYN010000316.1:0-1554 GCA_050696855.1 Solirubrobacteraceae bacterium
GAATAGAGGTTCTAGTGGGACATTCGTCGAATTTCTACGCAATAGCTCATGCTCCACTCTCCGTATCTCGCGCGCGGGGCGATACCCGGTGACGGACGTTCTCTGGTTATGCGGGCCTAGGAGGAGCACCTGAAACGACGTGAAGCCACAGCTGCCCTGGTCGCCGGGACGATGGTTGTCCTGGCTGCGATGGTCGTATTCGCCATTCAGTTGTCCGACAATCAGGCCCGCTCCACGGCGGACATCAAGAATCGTGTGCACGAACGCTCGATGTTGGCTGGGGCCTTGATCGACAGCCTCTTCCAGACGTCGGCGGGCACCTCCGCCGCGCAGGCCAGCCTCAAGTATGGAGCCCGGACCGTTCCAGACCGGCTCCTGGACCGAGCGGTCAACGGCAACCGTTATCTGGTGCTGCTCGATGCCTCTGGCTCCGTATTGGCCCACTCCAGAGCGTTCAACAGCGTCGCCCGCGCTGACCTGGCTTCCTCGGTGGCGCTGAAACTGCTCCGGGCCGGCAAGCCGTGGGCCCTGGGCAACGTGCTCCCGTACCCTGGGGGCGGCGTGATCAACTTTGGGCTCGCCGTGCCGACCCGGTACGGCAGGCGCTATCTGCTCACGGGCTTTGCCCCCAGGGTTCTCGGGCCCTTCCTGCTCGGCGAGCTGCGCCAGATCCCCGGGGTCAAGGGCGCCCACAACTTCGTCGTGGACTCCAACGGCGAGGTCCTGGCCTCCACGAACCCGCTGCGCCCCACCGGTTATGTCTTCCACACGCCGGCGCAGCTCACTGCCCTGCACCACAGCTCGGGCACGATCAATGGCCACTACGTCGACGAGGTCCCACTGCCCAACACGAGCTGGCGGATCCTCCTCGCGGCCCCTTCCGGGCCGCTGTTCGCGAGCGTCTCCGGGCTGCGCAAGTGGCTGCCCTGGATCATCTTCTTGGCCTTCGCGGTCTTCGCCTTGATCGCGGCGCTGCTCGCGCGCCGCGCGCTGCGGACCGGCGAGCAGATCGCCGAGGCGCACGCCGGCCTCGAGGCCGCTCACTCGCAGCTGGCGGAGATGAACGGCGAGCTGGAGCGGACCAACGCTACGCTGGAGCTGACCAACACCGAGCTCGAGCAGCGGGCGATGGAGCTCGAGCGCTCCAACGCGGACCTCGACCAGTTCGCGTCGATCGCCTCCCACGATCTCCAAGAGCCGCTGCGCAATGTTCGCACCTTCACCGAGCGCGTCCGCGAGACCGAAGGCGATGATCTCTCCGAGCGGGGTCAGGACTATCTCCGGCGGGCCAACGCGTCCGCGGAGCGGATGCAGCGCCTGATCGAGGACCTGCTGCGCTACTCGCGCGTGTCGACCCAGGGCCGCCCGTTCGCCGCGGTCGATCTCGGGCAGGTGGCCGGCGAGGTCATCGAGGATCTCGAGGACGCCGTGAGCCAATCGGGCGCGGTGCTCCGCGTCGATCGGCTGCCGACGATCTCCGGCGACGCCACCCAGCTGCGCCAGCTGCTGCAGAACCTGATCTCCAACGCGATCAAGTTTCGCCGCGAAGGCGTG
>JBOGYN010000317.1:0-2004 GCA_050696855.1 Solirubrobacteraceae bacterium
GCAGAGGCGGCATTTAGGTTGGGGCTCATCGAGGAGGCCCGTGGCGACCGTGAAGCCGCCGAGGCCAGCTACCGCCGCGCGGACCAACGCGGCAGCGCCGGTGCAGCGTTCAGGATCGGACTGGTTCTTCAAGAACGCGGGCACTTGAAGGACGCGGAGGCGGCGTGGCATCGCGCAGACGACCGCGGCAGTGTCGATGGCGCCCTTCGCATTGCCGATATCTGTCACCAACGCGACGACGTCGAGGGCTTTTTTGCCGCTCTCCAGCGCGCAGCTGAACGTGGTAGCGAAAAGGCTTCGCTCGCGCTGCAAGAGCTTGTTCGCGGGTGTGGTCATCTTGAGGGCGGCCCAGCCTTGATTCGCCGCGCAAGCCAATCCTCAGACCCAAGAGTCGCCGCGGCGGCCCTCGAGGCGCTGCACGACATCGACGGGTGACCCGCGACTGTGTTTTGAGCGATGTCGTTCCACCGGTAGCAGCGCTCAGAACCGGCGAAGGCGAGCGAGAGGCCTGCTTCCGACAAGTAGCAGGGCTGTTGCGGCTCTGCCTTGGATTGCGCTTACGGGGAAGACGCCAACGTAGCGGGACGGCAGAAGCTTCCCCCGTTTTCGCCAAAACCGAGACCGAGGTGATCGCCCGTTACCTAGGCATAGACCATGGCCCCGAACGCGTCATCGAGGCCCTGCTCTCGGCGAGATGGGAGTATCAGGGCCGCGAGCGGCTTTCGCGCCCGCTTAGCGCCCTACCAATTCATGCACAGGTCCCCATAGGATCGCGGGCGTGGCGATCACTGAATTCGCGCGCGCGTGGCGGGACGAGGTTGACGAAAGGATTGTGGCTGACCCGGATCGCGCTGCTCAGTTACTGCAGCAGATTCAGCGCCTCAACAGCCGGGCATCCGTCAGTGCGCTCGATGATGTCGTCTCCCAGCCCTGGAGTCGTAGGCGACGAGACTGGTACGACGCTGCCGCGATCGTTGAAGTAGCCGAACAGTTGCAGATCGGCTTCTGGGCCATCGCATCGGTGCCGCTCGGTGCCGAGCCCGGGAAAGACCGTGATGAGCTCGCAAATCAGACGAAGCTCGACAAGCTCAAAACCCCATACTCCGCGTGGTGCGCCACGGGCGTTGGCGATGACGACGGGGGCTTAGAGTGGGACGCACCCATCCGCATCAGGCATGTGATGCACGAGGAGGAACCTCTCGTCTTGGAATATCCAGCCAGCGGCGTGCCGCTCGAGATCGGACACACGGAGCCGGAGACCACCATCTTTCACCTCCGGCGTGACGGCGGGGTGGCCCGGTGGCCCTACCGCGACCAGAATGTGACCTTGCTGCTGTCCACGGGCGTCACGGACCGAAGCGTCCAGCTCTCTGCCCCTAGCATTCTCCAAGGCGCAGAGGTCTTGCGGCAGCGAGCGCTGACGTTGGCGGAGCTACGCGGTCCAGACGACCAGTAAGCGGCATTCTGGGCGGTTGTTTCCTCGCCGACCCCATCGGTGTTGGGCGGCGCCCTTTAGCCGGAGGGATCGCGCCTGGCGAGAGCCGGCGTGCGATCGTGTCCGCGATGTGAGCCGGCTGATCAATGCGTTGAGCGTCGCTGCGATTTGGCTCCGGCAAACGTGCAGCGTCGACCCGGTGCGCCGTTGTCCGAGCCCTGCTTTCGGCGATCGAGGGACCGGCCACTGAGTCAGTTGCGCTCGCGACGCCGCGTCGTCTCGGCCGACGCGCGATCAACGAACCGTCGAACCTGCGTCTGATCGATCCAGTCGAAGTGCTGACCAGCGACGATCAGCGCGATTCCGAGCACCGGGGCGCCCAGGGCGTAGATGATGATCTGGTCCTCCTGCGATGCCCGCGTTGTTGGCCAGGGTGCCTCAAAGTCGACGTAGGTGCCATCAAGCGCGTTCAACGAGCCGTGGACATAGATGCTCGTCGCCCTGTAGACGCTGGTGTACAGGCCGTGGAACGAGAGAAGGTGTCGTCTGCTGTGCAGGCCCAGTACGCG
>JBOGYN010000318.1:0-9747 GCA_050696855.1 Solirubrobacteraceae bacterium
GCGGCGAGCTTGCTCGCACTCCTGCTTTGGCTGTCAGCGGATCGGAGCGGCCGTGTGTGTCGGCGGTGAGAGCGAGATGCGACGCGCACTCGGCCTGCGGCCGGCGGGCCCTGACTACTAATTCGCATTCGCCGTTGGACTGTTCGTTGGACTGTTTTGTCAGCCAGCGAGCGGTTTCTCGCGGTCCGTAGCGGTCCACAGCCGCTTAGCTAAATCCGCCCAATCCCCAGTAGCCACGGGAAGTTCCTGCAAAACATCAGATGCCGGAGGAGGGACTCGAACCCCCGACACGCGGATTATGATTCCGCTGCTCTAACCGACTGAGCTACTCCGGCCAGGGAGCGAGCAGTCTAAATGCTCGGCTCGGGGCTGGGCGGTCGGGCCCGGCCCGAGGGACCTATGATCCGCGGCGTGACCGCGCTCGCGACCGCCGTCGACACAGTCATCACGCGTTGCCTCGCGGTGAAACCCGGCGAGGACGTGCTCGTGATCGCTGATCCCGCCACCCGGGCGATGGGCGAGGCGCTCCGCGAGGCGGCCGCTGCCACCGGGGCGGATGCCGTTCTGGCGGTGATGGACGAGCGCGCCACCGACGGGACCGATCCGCCCCGGCCGATCGCCGCCGCCCTTTCGGCCTGTGACGTCTTCATCGCCCCGACCAGCCGCTCACTCAGCCACACCCCGGCCCGCAAGCGAGCCAGCGAGAGCGGGGCGCGTGGCGCGACCATGCCGGGCGTCACCGAGGACATGCTGGCGCGGGTGATGGCGGTTGACTTCGATCTCATGGCCGCGCGCTCGCGCGCGGTGGCCGAGCTGCTCGATGCCGCCGATCGAGCCCATGTGAGCTGCCCGCTGGGCACGGATTTCACCCTTGATCTCAGCGGACGCGCGGGGATCGCCGACGACGGCGACATGACCGCCGCCGGTACGTTCGGGAACCTGCCGGCCGGCGAGGGCTTCGTCGCGCCGCTGAGCGGCGAGGGCCGGATCGTGGCCGCCAGTCTCGCCCCGCTCGGGCTCAGTGAAGAGCCCGCCATCCTCACGGTGCGCAACGGACGGATCGTTGCCGCCGAGGGCGGCCTCGGCCCCGAGTACCTCGACCTTCTCAAGGCTCACGGTGAGCTGGGCACCAACCTGGCCGAGCTGGGCGTGGGCACCAACGATCGCGCGCAGCTGACCGGCAACGTCCTCGAGGACGAGAAGATCCTCGGTACGGTGCACGTGGCCTTTGGGGCCAGCGCCGGGATCGGCGGCACCGTGTCGGTTCCCATTCACCTTGATGTGGTCGTGCTCGAGGCTACGCTGACCGTCGGCGACACCACCGTGCTCGACGCCGGCCACTTCGTCCTGGACTGAGCCACGGCCATGGCGAGCACGTTCGAGCCGCCGGGCACGACGCTCCTCGCCTATCCCAACGTGTCCGAGGGGCGCGACGAGCCCGCCATCGCTGCCATCGCCGCCGCTTTCGGACCGGGCCTGCTCGACCTCCACTCCGACCCCGATCACCACCGCAGCGCCTACACGCTTGCGGGCCCTCCCAGCGAGCTCGCTGACGCGGTCCTCCGTGGCGCGGCGGCCGCGGTGAAGCTGCTCACGCTCGACCGCCACGACGGGATTCATCCGCGGGTGGGAGTTCTTGACGTGGCTCCGATCGTCTACCGGCTGCCCGTCGACCGGGGCGCCGCGTGCGCGGAGGCGCTCGTCCTCGCAGACCGCCTCGGCTCAGAGCTCGCCCTCCCCGTGTTCCTGTACGGAAGCCTGGCCGGCGGTCGTACCCGGGCCCAGCTCCGCCGCGGTGGCCCGGACGAGCTGGCCCGGCGGATCGCGGCCGGCGAGCTTCGCTGCGACTTCGGGCCCGGCCGGCTTCATCCCACGGCGGGAGCGGTCCTGGTGGCTGCCCGGCCGCCCCTGGTGGCGTTCAACGTCGAGCTCGCCGCGCCGGCCACCCTCCAAGACGCGCGGACGATCGCGGCCCGTATCCGTGAGGGGGGGAGCGAGGGCCTCCCCGGGGTGCGGGCGATCGGGCTGTGGCTCGCCCATCGCGGCTGCGCGCAGGTGTCGACCAACGTCGAGGATCCGGCCCGGACTTCGCTGGCGGCGGTCGTCGCGGCGGTCAGCCGCCACGCCCGGCCCGCCGGGGCCGAGCTGGTCGGGCTGGCCCCGCAGGCCGCGCTGGAGGATTTCCCGGCCGAGGTGCCCCTGCGTGGGGTGGCGACGATCGAGGAGACGCTGACTCACCACGCGCGCACCGCGTAAGCTGATAGGACCATGGCCCAGACGAAACGCAAGCGCCGAAGCAAGCATCGCGGCACCGCCGCCGGGACGATCTCGGCCCGGGGCCGCACCGGCCGGCCGCCCACTGCCGACGAGCGCAAGAAGGCCGCCCGGGAGACGGCGCGCGAGACGCGCCTGAGCACACCGCCGACCTGGAACAGCGCGATGAAGCGAGCCCTCCTGGCGGCGGGCTTCATGTTCCTGTTCCTGCTCCTGACCTCGAAGGGCAACATCTTCGCGGCGGTCGTGTTCGCGGTCTTCGCCTTCGCGCTGTACGTCCCCTCGGGCTACTACCTGGAGACGTACCTGTGGCGCCGGCGCCAGCGCAAGAAGGCCGGCGGATGATCGACGTCCGCCTGTTCACCGTCGGACCGGTGCAGGAGAACTGTTACATCGTCCGCGAGCCGGGATCAGACCGCGCCGTGATCGTCGATCCCGGTGAGGAGGCGCAGCGCATCCTCGAAGCGCTCGAGGCGCTGGGCATCACGACCGTAGAGGCGATCCTTCTCACCCACACCCACTTTGACCACGTCGGCGCCGTGGCCCCGGTCGCCAAGGCCACCGGGGCGCCGGTCTACTGCCCCGAGCTCGAGACCCAGGTCCTGGCCAACATCATGGACTACGTGCCGTGGCCCGGTTTCGGCCCGTTCGAGAGCTACGAGGCCGACCACACCGTCCAGGGCGGTGAAACGCTGACCCTGGCCGGCCTCCAATTCGAGGTCACGTTCACGCCCGGGCACAGCCCCGGACACGTGAGCTATGCCGTCGTGGCGGACAACTCCCTGTTCTCGGGCGACGTGCTCTTCCCAGGCTCGGTCGGACGCGTGGACCTGCCGGGGGGAGACTGGCCCACGCTGCTGGCTTCGATCGAAGGCCTGATCAAGGCCTATCCCGCCGAGATGACCGTGTACGCGGGCCACATGGGGATCACCACGCTCGGCGATGAGCGGGCGACGAATCCCTTCCTGCGCGAACTCGCGCATCAGAACTAGCGGGTCTCATCCATGAGCGTGATCCAGGCCCCCCGAGGCACCTTCGATGTGCTCCCTGCCGACGCCGCCCGGCGCGCGGTCCTCCGGTCCCACGCCGAGCGGATCCTCGGGGCCGCCGGCTACCGGCGGATTGAGACCCCGACCTTCGAATCCACCGAGCTGTTCGCCCGCGGGGTGGGGGAGGCGACCGACATCGTCCAGAAGGAGATGTACACCTTCGATGACGGCGGCGGCCGTTCGCTGACGCTCCGGCCCGAAGGCACGGCGCCGGTCTGCCGGGCCTACCTCGAGCACGGCATGCACAAGCTGCCCCAGCCGGTGAAATTCTGGTACCTGTCGAGCTTCTTCCGGGCCGAGGCACCCCAGCGCGGTCGCTACCGCCAGTTCTGGCAGGTCGGCGCGGAGTCGATCGGCAGCGCCGAGCCCGAGGCCGATGCCGAGCTGATCGTGCTGCTGGCTGAGCTACTCGAGGCGATGGGGGTCAAGGAGCCCCGCCTGCGGATCTCCAGCCTCGGCACGCCCGCGACACGGGCCGCCTACCGCGAGGAGCTGACCGCTTTCCTGCGCGCCCATGAAGACGGTCTGTCGCGCGAGGTAGTGGCCCGCATCGACCTCAACCCATTGCGCGCCTTTGACGCCGATGACCCCAGGACCCGCGAGACGATGAAGGGTGCCCCGATCCTGCTCCAGCGGCTGGCCACCGACGACGCCGAGCACTTCGCGCGCGTGCGGGAGCTGCTCGACGACCAGGAGCTGGCCTACGAGGTCGATCCCACCCTGGTCCGCGGGATCGACTACTACACGCGGACGCTGTTCGAATTCACCTCCGAGGCGCTGGGCGCCCAGTCGGCGGTGGGGGGTGGCGGTCGTTACGACGAGTTGATGGAGCAGCTCGGCGGTCCCGCGATCCCCGCCTCGGGCTGGGCGGCAGGCGTCGAGCGGATCCTGCTCGCGGCGCCCGAGCCGCCGGTGGCGCGCCTGGCCGTGGACCTATTCGTGGCGCGGGCCGCGCCCGACGCCGGACGGGCGGCCTTCGCCCTGGCCTCGCAGGCGCGGCGGGCGGGGCTCAGCGCGCAGCTCGAGCTGGCCGGCCGGTCGCTCAAGGGCCAGCTCAAGCAGGCCGACCGGCTCGGGGCCCGGTATGTGGCGATCGTGGGCGACGACGCGCTGATAAGTCTTAAGGACATGGAATCCGGTGACCAACGCGAGCTCGAACGCCCGACCGTGATCCCCACCATCCTCCGCGCCAGCCGGTTGGTGTGAGGGCCGGTTCGGCGATGAGTGTGATGAAGCATCCCCCGAAGACCAACCGCTACCGCGACACCTGGGCCGGCGACCTGGACGCCGGGCGGGCCGGTGGCGAGGCCCGCGTGTCGGGCTGGGTGCACCGGCGCCGCGACCACGGTGGCTTGATCTTCATCGATCTGCGGGAGCGCTCGGGGATCGTGCAGCTGGTGTTCAACCCGGCCACCGCGCCCGAAGCCCACGCCGCCGCCCATGCGCTGCGCTCCGAGCACGTGATCACGGCCACCGGCACGGTGACAAAGCGCACGGCCGAGAACGTCAACCCGAATCTGGCCACCGGCGAGATCGAGCTCGCCGTGAGCGCGCTTGAGATCCTGGCCGACGCCGAGACCCCGCCCTTCCCCCTCGACGAGGACGCCGGCGTGGACGAGAATCTGCGGCTGCGCCACCGCGCGCTGGACCTGCGCCGCGCTCCCCTCCAGGACGCGATCGCCCTGCGCCATCGCGTCACCCAGACGATCCGCGAGGTGCTCGACGAGCGCGACTTCCTCGAGATCGAAACCCCGTTTCTGACCCGCTCGACCCCCGAAGGAGCCCGCGACTTCCTCGTCCCCGCGCGCGTCGTGGGTGGGCGGGAGCCGGGTCTTTTCTACGCGCTGCCCCAGTCACCACAACTGTTCAAGCAGCTGCTGATGATCGGCGGCTTTGAGCGCTACTACCAGATCGTCCGCTGCTTCCGGGACGAGGACTCCCGAGCGGACCGGATGACCGAGTTCACGCAGCTCGACATGGAGCTCGCCTTCGTCGACGAAGAGGACGTCTTCGAAGCCGTCGAGGCCGTGCTGGGTACGGTCTTTGCGCGCGCCGGGTTCGAGGTCGCGGCACCGCCGTGGCCGCGGATGACCCACGCCGAGGCGATGGCGCGGTTTGGCTCTGATCGTCCCGACACGCGCTTTGGCCTCGAGCTGACCGACCTCGGCGACGCGCTGGCCGGCACCGGCTTCAAGGTCTTCGCCGACACCCTGGCCGGGGGAGGGGTGGTGCGCGGCGTCAATGCCGGGGCGCACGAGCTGGCCCGCTCCGAGCTCGATGCCCTGACCGAGCTGGCCAAGCAGCATGGCGCCAAGGGCCTGGTCTGGGCGTTCGTGCAGGAGGAAACGCCCGGATGGCGCTCTCCGATCGCCAAGTTCCTCACCCCGGACGAGATCGCGCGGGTGACCGGTCACTTCGAGGCTTCGCCCGGAGACCTGCTGCTGCTTGTGGCCGACCAGCACCTCGTGGCCGCCGCCGTCCTCGGCGCGTTGCGCCTCGAGCTCGCCAGGCGCTTCTCGCTCGTGCCCGCCGGCCGCCACGACCTGCGCTGGATCGTCCAGTTCCCGATGTTCGCCTGGAGCGCCGACGAGCAGCGCTGGGACCCCGAGCACCATCCCTTCACCGCCCCCGCCACCGCGGCGGGCGAGCCGGCCACCGCCGCCGACCTTCGCGACCCCGGAGCGCTGCTCTCGCGCTCCTACGACCTCGTTCTGGACGGCACCGAGATCGGCGGCGGTTCGATCCGTAACGACCGCTCCGACATCCAGCAGCGCATCTTCGAGCTGATCGGCATCGACGAGCTCCAGGCGCAGGCGCGGTTCGGCTTCCTGCTCGACGCCCTGCGCTACGGGGCGCCGCCCCACGGGGGGATCGCCTTTGGCATCGACCGGATCGTCTCGCTGCTCGCCGGTCGCGACAACATCCGCGAGACAATCGCGTTCCCCAAGGCGACCAGCGGGGCCGACCCGCTGACTGGCGCGCCGGCTGCCGTCGACGACGGCCAGCTGCGCGAGCTCGGTCTGCGGCTCAGGTGAGCAGGCGATGGACCGGCTGGCCTTCGAACACCACCTGACCTCGCCCCAAGGTCTCGGGCACGTGCCCGCGGCCGCGGCCACCGCGACGGCGGGCGGAGCGGCCTGCTGCGACGAGATCTCGCTGTCGGTCAGCGTCGAGGGTGACCGGGTGACCGGGGCCGGCTTCACGGCCAGCGGGTGCGGTTCGGCCCAGGCCGCCGGAAGCGCTGCCGTGACCCTCGTCCGCGGCGCCGGAGTGCTCGCGGCGGCCCGGATCGGCGTGCCTGCGATAGCCCAGGAGCTCGGCGGTCTCAGCCCGGCCAAGCGGCATGCCGCCGAGCTGGCTTCCGACGCCCTCGCCCGCGCCCTCGGAGCGGCGGTCACGCGCAGTGCTCAGCTGCCGGCCGCACCGAAGCGGACGCTGGTCGCGATGAGCGGCGGCGTCGACAGCGCCGTCGCTGCGCGCCTGGTGGCGCAGGACGGTGAGGCGGCGGCGGTCACGCTCGAGCTGTGGGCAGACCCCGAGAACGACGCCGAGCGCAGCTGCTGCTCGGCCACGGCCGTCGCCCAGGCACGTGCGCTGGCCCACTCGATGGACATTCCGCACTTCACGATCGACCTGCGGGACGAGTTTCGGGCCGGCGTGGTGGAGCCGTTCATCGCGGGCTACGCGGCCGGCGAGACCCCCAATCCCTGTGTGGGCTGCAACGGCTACGTCCGGCTGGATGCGATGCTCGCCCTGGCTGACCGGCTCGGGGCGGCGCGGCTGGCCACCGGCCACTACGCCCGGATCGCCGAGTCCGAGGACGAGCGCGGCCCGCTGCTGCGCATCGCCGCTGACCCGGCCAAGGACCAGACCTACATGCTGGCCGCGCTGGCGCCGGCGTCGCTGGCGCGGATGCACTTCCCGCTCGGAGATCTGCACAAACCGGCGGTGCGGGTGATCGCGGGGAAGGCGGGGCTGTCGGTGGCCAACAAGGCCGACTCGCAGGACCTGTGCTTCCTGGCCGGAACCGACCGCGCTCGCTTCCTGGCTCGGCACGGGGAGCTCGGGGACCGGCCGGGACTCCTGGTCGGCTCAGACGGCAGCGTGCTCGGCGAGCACGCCGGCCAGCATCGCTTCACGATCGGGCAGCGGCGCGGGCTCGGCCTCGCCCACGGCGAACCGCTCTACGTGCTCGACAAGGATGCCGCCAGTGGTCGGGTGACCGTGGGACGCCAATCTGAGCTGCGCTGTACCGCGGTCACCGTGCGCAGCGCCCGGCTGCACCGGCCCGGAATGCGGGTGGACCGGGTCAAGCTGCGCTATCGCCAGCGCCCCCTGCGCGCCCGGCTGGCCGGGGACCCGGAGGCCGGGCGTCATCGCCGCCTGGCGATCGAGCTCGCCGACGCCGTGGACGGTGCCGCACCCGGGCAGCTGGCCTGCTTGATGGACGGCGAGCTGGTGGTCGGCTGGGGGACGATCACCCGCCCCGGGGCTTGACCCCGCGCAACGCCCGGATGTGCGCCGCCGCTGGCCCGGCTGGCAGCGGTTTGACGCGCGGGGGCGCCACAAATCACTGCCAACCGCTTCCGGGCGTGCCGGTGGTGTGAAAATCCGCCTGGGTTCCGGCGGCTCAGCGGACGCGGTAGTTGGCGTGCCGGATCAGCTCGAGCGCCAGCGCGGGCCAGAAGATTCCGGTGGGGGGTGCCCCCGGGCGGCAGAAGCCGCCCGACTTACCCGGGTTGGCGATCCAGGCGAAGGCATCGACCTTGGGAAAGCCGGTGTTGAACGTCGGCTTGGGGCCCAATCCGCGGTTGGGTGGGTTGCAGAGCAGCTCGTTGCCGTACTTGACCCGGTTGCGGGGGACCAGGGGACCCTGGCCGTTCTCGGCCGTGTTGACCACGAAGTGCTTGCCGCCGGTCAGGCGCGAAATCTGCTCGCCGTACTTGATCTCCTTCAGAGTCCAGTCGAAGTGCGTCGAGTTCAGATAGAAGCCCTGGATCTTGCTCACTCCGGACGCGAGCAGCAGCCGGGCCATCGGGCGGGCGTGCACGGCGTCGGCGGCGCCGGCGTCCTGGTAGACGACCAGGCGTGGGACCTGGGCGAGGATCGCGTTGGCATCGGCGAGCTCATGCTCACGCACGGCCAGGCCCTTGCGGCTCAGGCAGCCGACCGTGATCAGTGAGTCCATCTCCTCGAACATGATCGCGCGGTAGTTGCCGACTCCCCGGGCCAGGCTCTCCACCCAGTGGTGGTAGGCCCGTTGACGCCAGAGCGGATCGGAGTAGTGATGGCAGTGCTGGTGAATCCGCTTGGAGTCCACGATCCAGTAGGTCGCGAACTCGGGCACGGTCCCGGGCTGCTCGTGCTGGGTGCGGACCATGAACTGCGACACCTGGATGCCGGGATTGGGTCCCGACCAGTTACCCCAGCGGTGAACCTCAGGCTGGCCGGCGATGATGTTGAGCATCGCCGCGGCCCGCGGATGGCTATGACGCCAGCGGCGGGCCTGAGCGGCGGCCAGGCCGGCCTTCCAGTCGACAAACGGGGACGCGCCGGTGAGCGGGTCGCCCGTCGGGGGCGTGGCGGCCAGTCCGAGCGGATTGAGCGGGTCCCGGGCGAGCACCGAGACCGCGCCGCTGGTGATCGTCAGCACGGCCGTGGAGGGCGCGCCCATGCCAGTCGAGTGCGCTCCGAACAGGGCGATCCGGATCGTCTTGGGGATCTCGACCATGCCGTGGTTGACGATCGGGATCGAGAAGCTGGCGCTGGCCTGGCCGGGCATGAAGTCGATCATCGCCTTGACCGGCGTGTAGTCCTGGTAGCGGACCGCGGTGCCGGGGAGGGTCGTGTAGCGGATCTGGGCGTCACGGCCGGTGTTCGTGCGCTCGATCGTGACCACGGCGTTGCCTACGTCCTGGGGGACGGTCATCGTCGGGGCGGTGAGATGAAAGCCGCCGGGGTCGACGCCTTGGGCTCCCGCCACCGCCGGGGTGACGGCGCTGGTCGCCGCAACCAGCGCGCCGAGAATCACCTTTCGCCATGAGGCCATGGCTCTGATACTCGGAGCGCCCCGCTGCGGCCTTGAGGGTCAGGGGGCCAATTTCGTACAAAGGTTGGGGACCCTCCCTACCACGGTCTGGGACCGACCCCGCGCCTACACTGGGCGTTCGCATGACCTCCGACGAGATCCGCCGCACCTTCATCGAGTTCTTTGAGCAGCGCGACCACCGTCGGCTGCCCTCGGCCTCGCTGATTCCGGCCGAGTTCGATCCCTCGGTTCTGTTCACGATCGCCGGCATGGTCCCGCTCAAGCCCTACTTCCAGGGCATCGAGCGCCCGCCGCATCCGCGCCTGACCACCTGCCAGAAGACGTTTCGCACTTCCGACATCGAGATCATCGGAACGACCACCCGCCATCTGACTT
>JBOGYN010000319.1:0-14352 GCA_050696855.1 Solirubrobacteraceae bacterium
CGACCCTGAGTGCCATTGCGACACGCGCGATATCGCGTCGGCAGAGGACTGCGTGACCGCGCGCCATCGCGAGCAGCACGGCGACCGGATCAGCTTGCTGGCTGGCCAGCGCCAGATCCTCCCTTGATCGGTGCTCGGCAATGATCTCCCGAACGCCGCGCACCCTCCCGGCCGCCGATGATCCCACGCCGCGGTCGCGTCGTACCGCAACCGCCAGCCAAGCCAGACCGATGAGTTTCGGCCCCGGTCGCAGTCCGAAGGTCATAGTGCCGAGGCTTTGCACGACCACCGATCTGGAGGACCAATTGCGCAACTGCGAGAACGGGGGCTTCCCCAAGGGTTCCGCATCTGACCTCAAGAAGCTCCATAGCCGGGGGCCGGCAGCGATCTTGGCTCTTCGCGCCGCGCTTGAGGCGCACGGCCTCTCATCTCACGGTTGAGGCCGGAGCAAACCAAGATGGCCAAGCTGATCTACTCTGCGATTGCATCGCTTGATGGGTACGTCGAGGACGAACGGGGGCAGTTCGACTGGGCCGCGCCGGGTGAGGAGGTGCACGCGTTCGTCAATGATCTTGAGCGGCCGATCGGAACCCACCTCTACGGGCGCCGGATGTACGAGACGATGGTCTTCTGGGAGACCGTGAGCACCGGCGCCGATCAGGCGCAGGTGATGCGGGACTTCGCGGAGATCTGGCGGGCGGCCGAGAAGATCGTGTACTCCCGAACGCTTCCGGCAGTATCGAGCGCGAGGACCCGGATTGAGCGCGAGTTCGACATCGATGCGATCCGGCGGCTCAAGGAAACCTCGGGAGCGGACATCACGATCGGTGGTGCCGAGCTGGGCGGGCAGGCGATCCGGGCAGGTCTGGTCGATGAATGTCATCTGTTCCTGGGCCCGATAGTGGTGGGTGGCGGCAAGCGCGCGCTGCCGGACAAGGTGCGCGCGCAGCTCAAGCTGCTTGACGAGCGCCGCTTCAAGAGCGGCGTCGTGTACCTCCGCTACAGCGTGAGCCCATGACCGAGCGGCCTCGCGGCGGAAGTCCTAGGCTTGGCGTATGTCGCGTGCCGTCGAGGACCGCAATCGCCGCTTGTTGCGGACCCGCGACACCATGGACCGCGCGTTCGCAAAGCCGCTTGACGTCCCGGCGCTCGCCCGCGTCGCGCACGTCTCGCCAGCGCACTTCAGCCGCCAGTTCCGAGCCACGTTTGGTGAGACGCCGCACCGGTACCTGCAGCGCCGTCGAGTGGAGCGTGCGATGGAGCTGCTGCGAGAGACTGACCGTTCCGTGACCGAGATTTGCTTCGACGTGGGGTTCAACAGTCTGGGCACGTTCAGTCGTACGTTCGGCGAGATCGTGGGCGAGCCGCCGTCGGCATACCGCGCCCGTTTCATCCGTGCTGGCGCTGCCCTGCGCGTGCCGGCTTGCTGGGCGATGGCGTGGACGCGCCCGGCGGGGTAGAGAGCAGATTCGGAGAAGCGCACCGCGAACTCGTGGTTTAGCGTGGCGCTCATGCTCAAGCGAATCAGCCACACCTTCATTCACGTCCTCGACCAGGATGAGGCGCTCGACTTCTACGTCGGCAAACTTGGGATGGTCGTCCACACCGACGCCGACCTGGGCGTCATGCGCTTTCTGACCGTGAACTTCCCTGATCAGCCCGACGTCGAGCTGGTCCTGATGGTTCCCGGCCCGCCTGCCTACGATGACGCCACCGCTGAACACATCCGCGAGCTGGTGACAAAGGGCGCCGCCGGCGGCGGCGTGATCTTCGAGACCGACGACTGCCGTGGCACCTACGAGAGCTTGCGAGCGTCGGGCGTTGAGTTCACGCAAGAGCCGACCGAGCGCTTCTACGGGACCGACTGTGCGCTACGCGATCCCTTCGGCAACCCGATCCGTTTCACGCAACCGCCGGACACCCCGATCGTCGTCCCGTTGGTCGAGGAGTCCCACGCGCAATCCCCGTAGCGACGCTGGGTTCTGAACTTGACTGGAAGAAGGAATGCGTCCGAGGCGATCAACGGAGGCTAATCGTCGGTCATGCGTTCTGCCGGCCCTGCGTCAGCACTGTGTCCATCGTCTCCATGATCGAGATGGTCTCGTCCAGCGGCATCAACGTGCTTTCCACGTCCCCGACGGCCAGCCTCCGCGCGACCTCGTCGGCCTGATGGTGCAGACCCCGTCCCTCGTGGACCGCCTCGACGCGGACTGGGGCGCCCTCCCTCGGTACGAGCGTGACGGTCGTTGGAGCGTAGAAGTCGCCCTCGACCTCGATTCTCGCGTCGCTGCCGACGATCGCCGCCCTCGTCGCACTTTTCGCTCGTAGGGTGCACGTCAGCACGGCCTGCGCGCCGCTGTCGTAGCCGAACAGCATGGACGTTTGCGCGTCCACACCGGTGAAGGCAGGGTCGCTCATGGACACGATCTTGCTCGGCGTGCCGAGGACCATCGACGCGAACGACACGGGATACACGCCGAGGTCCAGCAGCGCGCCGCCGCCCAGTTGTGGTGCGAACAGGCGGAACCCGGCATCCTCAGCGAACCACTGACCATGGTCCGCGGTCACGGCGACGACATCGCCGAGCACCCCTCGCGCGAGCCAGTCCCGGATTACGGCTACGTGTGGCAGGAAGCGGGTCCACATCGCCTCCATGGCAAACAGCCGGTTCTCCCTCGCCACCCGAACGAGTTCGCGGGCCTCGGCGGCATTCATCGTGAACGGCTTCTCGACCAGCACGTGCTTGCCGGCCCGCAGCGCGAGGACCGCGTTGTCGTGGTGCATCGGGTGCGGCGTTGCCACGTAGATGACATCGACGTCCGGATCGGCCACGAGCAACTCGTAGCTGGCGTGCGGGTTAGCGATGCCGAACGTGTCCGCGAAACGGTCCGCGGATCCCTGGCTGCGCGAGCCGACGGCGGTCACAACGCCGGAATCGGTCCGCCGGAGATCGGTTACGAACGTGCTCGCGATCCCGCCGGTTCCGAGGATTCCCCACCGTACCGGGCTGTCCACCACGTTCTCGTCCCTTCGTCGGCCGGTTTCGATGAAAGTCTATGCGCCGTGGCCCGCTGCTCTGGCATCGAGGCGCTTGACGTTGCATCCAGACCATGGGCCGACACCCAGACGCGCTACCTACCTGTCGAACGGTGCGTTGCCGATCGTGTGTAGCCCGGCCGCCCCTGGCCTCCGCGTCCTGCGCCTCGCGCGGCGCCACGGACCGGCGGTGGCGTCCTGCGTAGAAGAAGACGCAGCGCCCTATCGTCGGGACCTTCCTCCGAGCGCTCGGACAAGGCGTTCGGGTGGACCGTGCGGAACACCGGACCGCGATGCGGATCCATCACCGCCACCGCCACCTTCGAACTGCTCGGGGTGTCGAACACGATTCCGTCGAGCACCGGGCCACCGCCCGTGACTCTGACGAGATCGCCGCGGCGGGCGGGCTCCATCCGGTCAGCGTACTCAGTCATCGCGCGCCTCGATGGGAGCTGCTCGATCGCCTCGGCAGCCCAACCCTCAGGTGGCCTACTTGTCTCAGTGAGAACCTGCGGGTGCGCGTTGCGGGTTCGCGGCGCGTAGTGGATGGGTCGACGGCTGAACAGCCGACCTGACTACTGGGCGGCGGGCCAGCTCGCAGTGGCTCGAACACCATCGCCCTCCTCGGGCTTCGGGCCGCCGACAGCGATGATGTCGAGCCCGTCGGAGCCGGCCTCAAATGCTCGGACGACCTCGGGGGCGACACGGACGACATCCCAGGTCCGGAGCTCCTGGGCTTCGTCGTCGAGCAGTATCCGGCCGGAGCCGGCGACGACGACGTAGGCCTCCTCCTGCTCCTTATGGCTGTGGGCCATCGGGCTGCGCAGGTTCGGGGCGTACCGGAAGAGACTCACCCCGAGGTCGCGGGAGTCCAGGTACTTCCGGCCGAAGCGGCCCTCGAGCCCCTCGACCCGCCCGGCCACGGAATCCTCGACCTCGAGCAAGTTGACCTTCACAAAACGAGACATGCGATCTCCTTGGCTGGCCGGCGAGTCGATTCACGAGCTCTCGCCGACGAGTGAGTTGACGAGCACGGCGTACACGTTGATCGACTCGGTCTTTCCCTTCAGCAGCACCTCGCCCTGCGGCTCGACGGCAATACCGTCGCCCAGGCCGCGCCGCGTTTCCTCGTCGATGAGGATCGGCCACTTGACCACCTTGGTGTGCGCCTCGAGCCGCGCAGCCACGTTCACGGTGTCGCCCACGCAAGTGTAGGTCGCACGTTGATATGTCCCGGTGTAGCCTGCGATGACGCGTCCTGACGCGATCCCGATGCCGATCTGGATCTGCACCTTGCCCCGTGCGGCCTGCTCTTCGCTGAACAGGCGGATCAGGTCGATCATCTGCCGCGCCGCGAGCACCGCGGCCCGGCGATGGTCCTCACGCGGCAACGGCGCTCCGAAGATCGCCATGAGCCCGTCGCCGGCCATGTGATTCACGATCCCTCCCTCACCCCCTATCGCGTCCATCATCAGGGTGTAGTAGTCATTCAGCAGCTCGATCGTCTCCGCAGGTTCTTGGGCTTCCGCGATCGTGGTGAACGAACGGATGTCGCAGAACATCGCCGAGGCGTCGACGTAGGTCCCGCCGAGCGAGAACCCCGACGTGAGCAGATCCTCAGCCACCTCCTTGGTGGCAAACTTGCTGATCAGCTCGCGCTGTTGGTCGCGCAGCCGCTTCTTCTCGAGGCTCGAGTTGATTCGCGCATTGAGCAACACCGGGTTGACCGGCTTCGTCAGGTAGTCCTCCGCCCCCATCTTGAGGCACCTCACGACACTGTCCAGTTCGTCGAGCGACGACGTCACGATCACCGGGATGTCGCGGAGATGCGAGTCGCCATGCAGCTCCTCCAGGACTCCGTAGCCGTCGAGCTCGGGCATCAGGACGTCGAGCAGCATCAGATCGAAGTGCTGGCTTCGCAGCAGGCCGAGCGCTTCTTCACCGTGTTCGGCGAAGACGACGGTATGCCCGTCGTGTTCGAGACCGCGGCCGAGCAGGAGCCGGTTCACCCGGTTGTCGTCTGCGATCAGGATCGTGCCGGCAGTGGGAGCCGAGCCGCTCACGAAACCGGTTCCGACCGAAGGGAGGCGAGGGCTTCCTGGAGCGTCCGGTACTCCTGCTCGATCTGATCCACGAGCGGCGAGACCGCGTCCAAGCGCCCGTCCTTGGCGTGCTGTTCGACGGTGCGGCAGAGCTCCGCGAATGTCATCGCGCCCAGGGTCGAGCCGTTGGACTTCAGCGTGTGGGCCGCTCGGCGGAGCTCCTCGGTGTCCTCCCGCTCGAGCGAGCTCCGGAGGCTCGTGATCAGCGGCGGCGCATCCGCGAGGAACACATCGACCACCTCTGTGAGGAATTCGACGCCGCCGAGGTCTCGCAGGTTCTGGAGTGCGGCAGTCTCAAGGCTGATCTCGCTCTGGTTCGAACCGGCGCCACGGTTCCGAAGCGGCTGCGCCCGCTTCAGCGCCGCCGTCAGCTCGTCCGCGCGGATCGGCTTCGCGACATAGTCGTTCATCCCGGCGGCGAAGCAGGCCTCGCGATCCTCGGGCAGCGCGTTCGCGGTCATGGCGATGATGTGGGGGCGGCTCTCGGGCGGCCACCGTTCACAGATCCTGCGCGAAGCGTCGAGACCGTCGAGCTCCGGCATCTGCACATCCATCAGGATGACGTCGTAGGGCTGCTGCTCGAGCGCCTCCAGCGCCAGTAACCCGTTCGACGCGACATCCGCCCGGTAGCCGAGGCGCTCGAGGAGGCGGAGGGCGACTTTCTGGTTCATCGCGTTGTCCTCCGCGAGCAGGATTCGCAAGGACGAGATCGCATGCTTGCCGTCGGTCGCGACCTCGGGCGGCTTTTCTTCTGCCTCGTCCGCGGTCAGGACCTGCAGGAGCGTGTTGTAAAGCTGTGACGCCTTCAGAGGCTTCGCGAGCTGGGCCGAGAAGACGCTGGCCCACTGCGCCTCCGGCAGGCGGCCGAGTGAGGTCAGAAGCACGAGCGGGAGGTCCTGCTCGCTCCGCCGGCTCCGGATCTCTGCGCCTAGGGCGAGCCCGTCCATCTCCGGCATCATCATGTCCAGCACGGCAACGTGGAACGGCTCACCGGCTTCGACCAGCGCCAGAGCCTCAGCGGGAAGCTCGACCGCGGACGGCTCCATTCCCCACGAGCGGGCGTGTCGGGTCACGATCTCCCGGTTTGTGGCGTTGTCGTCGACGACCAGGATCCGCTTGCCGGCGAGGTGCGCCACGCCTTCCTCGACGTGGAGCGGGCTCGGCCCCTGGGCCGCGGTAACGGGCAGCGCGATCTGGAAGGTCGAACCGATCCCCGGTTCGCTCTCGACCGAGATCGTGCCGCCCATCAGATCCACGAGGCGCTTAGAGATGGCGAGGCCGAGCCCAGTCCCGCCGAAACGGCGCGTCGTCGAGGCATCCACTTGGCTGAACGAGGTAAAGAGCCTGTCCATCCAGTCCGGTGGGATCCCGATCCCGGTGTCGCGCACGATGAGCTCGAGCCGATAGGAGCCCGACCCGGTCGGCTCGGCATGGACGAGGACAACGACCTCACCAGCCTCGGTGAACTTGACCCCGTTGGAGAGCAGGTTCAACAGCACCTGGCGAAGACGGTGCTCGTCGCCGAGGATCCCGGCGGGCGCGGCCTCGTCGATCAGGCAGCCGAGCTCGATGCCCTTGTCCCACGCGCGTGGGGCGACGATGTCCAGCGCTCCCTCTATGCACTCGCGCACGCTGAACGGCTCGTGTTCGAGGTCGAGCATGCCGGCCTCGATCTTCGAGTAGTCGAGGATGTCGTCGATCACGTGGAGAAGCGCGTCTCCGCTCGAGCGCACCACCTCGGCGAACTCGCGCTGCTCGCCCGTCAGCTCCGTGCCGAGCAGCAGATCGGTCATCCCGATCACGGCGTTCATCGGCGTCCTGATCTCGTGGCTCATTGTGGCGAGGAAGGCACTCTTCGCCTGTGTCGCCGCCTCGGCCTCCTGGCGGGCGCGCTGGAGCTCGGTTACGTCGTGGTAGATGCCCAGGGAGCCGACGTGGGAGCCGTCCACCACGAGCGGGACGAGCATCAGCTCGACGTCGACCGGTGTCCCGTCCCTTCGCAGGCGCTGTGTGATCCGGTTCGCGCGACCGGCGGTCATCGCCTCCCTGGTGATGTCGCGTCCCTCGCCGCGGTCCGTCGCGCCGAAGACGAGGTCGTCGATCGGCCGGCCGAATGCCTCGTCGGCCGAGTACCCGAAGAGCTCGGCGGCGGCCGGGTTCCAGTCGGTCACCCGCTCGTCGGCGTCCATGACGACCACCGCCGCGGGGCTGATCGCGACGAGCGACTCTAGGTACTGGCGCTGCCGCTCCACTTCGGAGAACAAGCGCGCGTTCTGGATCGCCACGCCCACGTTGGCGGCGATCGTCGCCAGCAGCCGCGAGTCCGTTTCTGCGAACCGCCCTTCCGCCTCAATGCTCTGGACGCTGATGACTCCGATCGCTATGTCTCGGAGGAGGATCGGAACGCCCAGGAAGGACCGTACCGGGGTGCCCACCTGCCACTCCTCATGCTCCTCAAACTGCGGCGACCGGTTGAGCAGTAGCGGCGCACGCGAGTCGAGGATCCGGGAGGTCAGCCCCTTGCCGTATGCAATCGACGGTTCGTCTCGGCGCTGCCCCCTCTCGCAGTAATAGGCGAAGTCGATCCGACCGGACTGCCGATCGTGGAGCGCGACGTAGGCGATGTCTGCCTCAAACGTCTCGCGCACCTTCTCGCCGACGAGCTCGATCAGCGCGTCGAGGTCGAGCTGCGACGAAAGCGCCTGGCCGACGCTGTTAACGGTTGCGAGTTCGGCCACGCGCTGACGTGACTCGTCGAGCAGACGAGCGTTGTCGAGCGCGACGCTCAGGCTGCCGGCCAGGGTGGTCAGGAGCCGCTGGTCGTCCTCGCCGAACGCGTGCGTGCGGTCAACGTTCTGGAGCGAGACGACTCCGGTCGCGCGGCCGCCGACGACGAGTGGGACGAAGAGCGCCGACTTGACCGGCTCCCCGCTGAGCACGTACGGGTTGCCGTAGCGCTCCGCCAGCTCGGTCGTGATCTCCGCGATCATCAGCGGCTCGCGCGTCTCCATCACGTGCCTGCGGAAGCCGATCAGCGGGATCGGGTGCTGCTCGAGGCGCTCGCCGCGCTCGATTACGTACGGGAAAGTCAGAAGTTCAGTGGCCTCGTCGTGGACCGAGATGCTCACGACCTGGGCGTCGAAGACTGCCTGGAGCTTGTCGCCGACGTGATCGTAGATCGCCTGCGGATCGAGCTCGCCGGCGATCGCCGCCTGCACGCTGTTGATGAGCGCGAGCTCGGTGTTTCGCTGCCGTGTCTCGTGCACGAGCCGCGCGTTCTCGAGCGCGACGCTGAGGCTGGCGGCGAGCGTCTCCAGGAGCTGCTGGTCGGACTCGGTGAACGCGTGATCGCGATCGAGGTTCTGGAGCGAGACGACTCCGGTCGCGCGGGCGCCGACGACGAGTGGGACGAAGAGCAACGCCTTGGCCGGCTCCCCGCTGAGCACGAACGGGTTGCCGTAGCGCTCCGCCAGCTCGGTCGTGATCTCCGCGATCATCAGCGGCTCGCGCGTCTCCATCACGTGCCTGCGGAAGCCCATCAGCTCGAGCGGCTCGTCCGGGAAGCGCACGCCCCGTTCGATCGCGTAGGGGAAGTGGAGCAGGCCGGACGTCTCATTGAGCATGGCGATGTCAACGACCTGCGCGTCGAAAACATCGCGGATCCTGTCGCCGACGGCGTCATAGATCGCTTGCAGGTCGAGCTCGCCGGCGAGCGCTTCCTGGACGCTGTTGATCAGCGCGAGCTCTGCGTTGCGCTGGCGCGTCTCCTCGATGGCCCGCGCTCGCGAGAGGGCGGCGCCCACATGCTGGCCGGCGAACGCGAGCAGCTCCTGGTCCTTATCCGTATAGCGAACGTCCGCCACGTACGACTGCACCGCGAGGACGCCGACCGTGCTGCCGTCTTCGGACCTGAGCGGAACCCCTAGCCAGTCCGCAGCGAGATCGCCGATCACGTCGATCTCGCCGAGGTCGGCGAGCTTTTCAATCCTCTCCCCCGAGAGGTGTTGGGGCTTGCCCGTCCGTAGCACGTAGGCGGTCGTGCCCCGCGCGTTCCCGCTGCCGAACTGCTCCCACCTGTTCGGATCGGGGAGGTCGGTGTCGCTCTCGTCGACGTAGTACGGCCAGCTGATCAGCCGGCGTTGCTCGTCGTAGAGCGCGAGATAGAAGTTGCTGGCGTAGATGAACTCGCCGACGACAGCGTGAATCGCCCGGTAGAACTCCTGCAGGTCGCGGGCCGCGCTCGCCAGCTCGGCGATCCGGTACAGGCCCCCCTGCAGCTTGGCGGCGTGTGCGCGCTCGGCTTCGGCGGCCTCGAATTCCCCCAGCCGGCGGTTTGCCTCGGCAAGTTCGGACGAGAGGTCGGCAGAGCGATTCATCCTGCGTCGAGTCCGTGGCTGGGCATGCCGGAAAGTATCCCGCAGGGCCGAGGGGTCGTCCAGCGCGCTTCGAAGCGCCGTTGCGCACGACTGCTTTGGTCTCGTGCCAACGCGGAACCGGACGATCGCAAGGGCACACTAGGGTCTAATCGCGGGCGAGTATTCGCAGAGAGGAGAAATCATGGGCATAGCGCTTCCGGGGGAGTCACTTGAGTATCGGGCTGCTCGCGATCGTCTGCTGGAGCAGGAGATCGCGCTGCGCCGGGCGACGGAAACCGTCGCTGCCGCTCGGCGCGAGCTCCCACTCGGCGGGCGGGTCAAGCGGGACTATGTGTTTCAGGGTGCCGAAGCGAGCGGAGCGCCGACTGACGTGCGGCTCTCTGAGCTATTCGAGCCTGCGAAGGACTCGCTCGTGATCTACAGCTTCATGTTTCCCCGTGACCCTGGCGATCGGACACCCGGTCCCGGCGCCGGCGAGACAGCGCTGCTGCCGCTCGCCGAAGGGCCGTGCCCGTCATGCGCCGCGCTGTTGGACCAGCTCGATGGGGCGGCCGAGCACGCAAGGCAGCACGTCAACCTCGCGGTCGTTGCGAAGGCGCCGCTACCGCGCGTGCTGGCCTTCGCGCGCGAGCGCGGATGGCGCCGGCTCCGGCTCCTGTCGTCCGCGGGCAACACGTATAACGCGGACTACTTCGCCGAAACGCCCGACGGGGCGCAGCGGCCGATGCTGACCGTGTTCCATCGCGACCGCGACGCGATCCGGCACTTCTGGAGCTCGGAGCTGTTCTATGCGCCCCCTGATCAAGAGCAAGAACCCCGCCACGTCGGCACCCTCGAGCCGCTCTGGAACATCTTCGATCTGACCCCACAGGGTCGCCCCGTTGGTTGGACGGAGCAGTTCAACTACGCCTGAGCGATCGGGTGATACTCGCCCGCGCACATCGCATTTGTCCTCACACGTAGCCTCCAGGCGCAAGCGCATCTGGTGGTTCTGATGGATATCCGCATGCCGGATCTTGACGGGATTGAAGCTACCGCGCGATTGGTCGCATCGGGCGGAATGACCCTTCCGTTGCCCGACTGTCGCGCGACCGCTCCATGATCATCCAGCGCCGCACCGCGTGATCGCAACCGTCTCAACCCAGTGCTGCGCTTGCTGCCCGCAATTCGTCGAGTGCCGCCAGCGCGTAATGGGCGAGCGCGTTCTCGCTATCGCGCTCGTCGATAGACCACTGGGTGTAGCCGCGCTTGAACGCGAGCACACCGAGCTCGGCGGCGAGCTGCGCCGTCGGCTCGGGGACACCGCGGCCTATCAGCGCGAGTGTCATGTCAGCAGCCAAGCCGACGCTCTTGAGGGCGTCCCGCTCTCGGAGTTCGGCACTGGCCGCCACGGCGGCCTTCATGCGGGGCCCAAGATCGCGGTTCGTCTGGCCCATCGCACTCGATACGCGTTCGAGCCCGGCGGCGACGGCCTCGAGCGGCATGACGCCGGCGGGCGCCTCGGTGATGCCTTCGGTGAGCAGCTGGCTGAGCGTCTCCTGCCCGGCCGCGAGAATCTCGCGCTTGTCCGGGAAGTAGCGGAAGAGCGTGCTCTTAGTCACCCCGGCACGCTCGGCGATCTGCGTCACAGTCGTGGCGTCATATCCCTGCTCGGTGAACAGCTCGACGGCGGCGACGACAAGCCGCTCGCGTGCTCCTGGTTCCCACCTGGCCATGCCGCCATTCTATTTGATGGGACCGTTGTCTCATCACTTTGATACGGTGATGCGACAAGAGTCCCATCACTTCCAGGAGAAACCCATGCATGTCTTCATCACCGGGGGCACCGGCCTGATCGGCTCCGCCGTCGTAGCCGAACTGATCGCCAACGACCACACCGTCCTCGGGCTTGCCCGCTCCGACGCATCTGCGGCGGCACTGAAGTCCGCCGGCGCCGAACCTGTCCGCGGAGCTCTCGCCGACCCAGACGCCCTCCGTAAGGGTGCCGCGCAGGCCGACGGCGTGATCCACCTGGCGTTCGCCAACGACTTCTCGAGTCCGGAAGCCCTCGCCAACGCGATCGCGGAGGAGAGCGCGGCCCTCACGACCCTCGGCGAGGCGCTGATCAACAGCGACCGCCCATTGGTCGCATGCTCGGGTACGCCCGCCGTCCCAGGACGAGCCTCGAGCGAGGCCGACCCGCTGCCGACCGTCGGGCCGGTCGCCGGTCGCGGCCGTTCCGTGACGGCGGTGTTAGGCCTAGCCTCGCGCGGGGTCCGCAGCAGTGCCGTGCGTCTGCCGCGCACGGTGCACAACCAGGGCAACGGCGGATTCGCGGGCCTGCTGACCAACATCGCACGCCAGTCCGGCGTGTCCGGCTACCCGGGTGACGGCACTCAGCGCTGGCCGGCGGTGCATGCCCTCGACGCCGCAAGCCTCTTCCGTCTGGCCCTCGAACAGGCGCCCGCCGGAACCGCCTGGCACGCCGTGGACGATGAGGGCGACGCCGTGCGTGACATCGCCGCCGTCATCGGCCGGCGCCTGAACCTGCCGGTCGAGTCAGTGGAGCCAGAGACACACGGCCCGCTCGGAGCGATCTTCGCGGCCGACCAGCCATCCTCAAGCGCCCACACTCGCGAGACGCTCGGCTGGGAGCCGACGCATCCCCGCCTACTGGAAGACCTCGAGAACATCCAGCCCTGAGATGTGCGAGGCGCGGGCTCGGTCCGGTCAGGCTCGGTCTCCGGTCGTGCCCGCGCCACGTAAACCGGTCATCAGGCCAGCGCCGCGCCACTGCGCGTCAAGCGCCGGGACAGCCGGTCGGCCAGTGCTCGTAGCGAGTCCCGGATGCCGCGCGTTGCGGAAAAGAGGCGGTGGGGGTCAGAGGCCTGCTTGGGTTGGCGAAGGGGGAGAGCGCGCCGACCGAAAGGAGGTGTTCCGTCGCTGTCGGCGGTCTACGCGGTCGAGCGTTCGGCGCACCCTTTCGCCTCGTCATCCGGCGAGCGGCAGCGAGACCTTGAGCCAGGCGATGGCCGTGACCTCCGCGCACTGCCAGCCACTCCTCACATCCCGGGGTCGGGGCCGGGATCGTTGCCTGCTGCGGCGCTTTGCAGGCGGGCGAGGTAGTGCGTCCACCCCACGGTGTGCCCGGGTTTCTCGTCGTCGGGCAGATCGCGGTGCTCGAGTTCGACGCGTGTCCCGCCTGACTGGGCAACGAAGCGGACCTCCACCGTGCTTGCGCCTGGTGCGAGGCGCTCTGATCCGGCGTAGCCCCAGCTGATCAGCAGCCGGCGCGGCGGGTCGAGCTCCAGATAGCGCCCGCGGATCGGGGCCCCGCGAACATCGAGCGTGAATCGGCCGTCGGGTTTGGGTTCCAGGAGCGCGTACTCGCCCATCCACTGCATGAGCGCCTCGGGCTCGGTGAAGTACTTGTACACGCGCTCGGGCGGGGCTTCGACAAACACCGATGCGGTGAGCGGTTCAGCTGCCATCGTCCTGCTCGGCTTCTACGGCGCGCTTCAGGGACTCAAGGCTCTCGGGCCACAGCTGTGCGAGGAACTCGCGCACCGACTCGAGCCCCTCGACTCGCACGGCGTACAGACGTCGCTGTCCGATCGGCCGGACGGCGACCAAGCCAGCGTCCTTCAGGACCTGCAGATGCTGGGACACCGCTTGCTGGGTGATCTCGAAATGGGCGGCGATCTCATTGACCGAGCGTGGCTCATCTCTAACGAGCATCAAGATCGCGCGACGGCGAGGCTCGGCAAGAGCAGCCAGTGCCGCTTCGCCGCTCATGCCTACAGCCTATCAAGAGTGAGCTTGTACAAGTGATAGCTTGTATACTTGTCGAGCACCCGAGAACGGAGAACCATGACTTCACCAAACGCGCTGTCTGTAGTCCGTCGCTACCACCTCGGCTGGACCAGCGGCAACTACGATCAGTCGATAGACCTACTCGCCCCGAGTCTGAACGTCGAGGTACCCATCAACGACTACCCGACGGCACAATCGTTCGCCGAAGCGCTCCGCGCCTTCGGTGAGATGGTCAACACCGTCGACTTGCTCTCAGAGATGACCGATGGGGACGAGGCGATGCTGCTCTACGACATGCGGGTCAACCAACTCGGCCAGCTGCGTGTCGCGGAACACTTCACCGTCACCGACGGCAAGATCGTCAGATTGCGCCAGATCCACGACACCGCACCGGTGCGGGCCGCCGGCCTCGGCTAGCGATCGCGCCAACAGCTACCAGACTGCTTCGCCGGGACGAGCCGACCCGGAAAGCGCGCTTAGGAGGTGCGGGGGGTGCCGCCGACGAAGACCCGTCACATGAGCACGGCGAATCCGACCTTCACACACAGCTGCCTCTTGAATGCCCCCTGAGTGGGACGGCGACACTCGCTGCGGGTTCGCTATCGCAGCTCGGGCGTCCCGTCTCGGTCCAAGGCACCGCGATTCGTGACGGTGCGGAGTCAGTGCCGTCGGAGGGCGAGCGAAGGCCTCCGCAGTAGCAGTCGTAGCGAGTGATGGAGCAGAGATTCGCAGGAGTCCCAGCGCAAGCCGTGCTCGGTAGTCAATCCCGCCCAGGAGTCGGGGGCCAGCAGGACATCGAGCAGTGCTGCGGCGTCGGATTCACCGACCCCTGATCGGAGGGCTCCGAGTTCGGCTAGGCGCCGGGCCGTCGCCCGCATCCCGCTACGGTGGCGTTTGATCCCCTCCGCATAGGGGGTGGCCATGTCGGGCTCGACGGTGGCGGCGGAGCGGAGGGCGGCAACGAGATCCCCGGCGCGCTCGTTGAGCTGACGGCTGAGGCGAACCTGCAGGGCGAGCATCTCTTCAGGGTCGTGGCAGGCCATTAG
>JBOGYN010000320.1:0-21115 GCA_050696855.1 Solirubrobacteraceae bacterium
CGCCCCGGCGGCGACTGCCGCGGTGTCAGCCAGATGTGCGGCGCTACCAACCAGCAGGCGCCCAGCGGCGTTGAGGGCCGCGGCGGGGAGCCACAGCCACCGATGGCCAAAGTACGCAGCCCGAAACGCTCTTACCGCGTCGGGGTCGAGCTGAGCGCCGGCCTCGCCCCGCATGATGTCGAGTGCCGTTTTGTGGGGACGCGACTCCAGGTAGGCGCGCTTAGAGCTAATGGCATCGAAGGTGTCGGCCACCGCGATGATGCGGGCCCCAAGCGGAATCTGCTCAGCGGCCAGCCCGTTCGGATAGCCCCTGCCGTCCAAGCGCTCGTGGTGGTGACGGACGATCGCCGCCAGCTCGGGATCATCGATCGCCAGCTGGATCATGTCCGCCCCATCATCCGGATGGCACTTGATCACGGCGAACTCATCCTCAGTCAACCGGCCCGGCTTATCCAGGATCGTCCGCGGAGTGTGGAGCTTGCCGATGTCGTGCAGCACCGCGGCCAGCCTGATCTGGCGGACCTCCGCCGGTGGTAGATCCATCCCTCGGGCGATGAGTGAGGCATATCGCGCCACCCGCCGCGAGTGACCATGCGTGTAAGGGTCGGTGGCCTCGAGATCTGCCGCCAGCTGTCGCAGGAATGCGAGGGGATCCTTGAGGGGCAACTCGCTGGATGCCTCACCTCTGGCCGTTGCAGGAAACAGCCGGGCGGCGTTGGCAAGGCGGTGCTGCATCGAGCGCCGGCGCAACCACCCCCAGAGCAGCAGATCAGAGAACAAAAAGTCAGCCGACCGACGATGACGCGCCCACCAGAGTCCGCCCAGCTGGTTGACGACGACGCTCGTGGCACTCCCTAGTAGGACAGCCGCCCATATCGAGGAAATGACGCCGTCGGCGGCCAACGCCCAGGAAATCGCCACCGGTCCGAGGAGCACTGCGCCCGTGACCAGCACTGCTGACCACAGGCCCGGCCGTCGACCAACATCCCTCAACCGACCGGACCCGGTGTGTAACCGAGTTACCTGCATCGCCATCCGTGACACGTATCCTCCCCGCATGCGCGAAGTCCACATTGGACAAACGCATAGCCCAGCAGAGTGATATGGGAACTCTCAGTACATGATCTCCGAAATCAGGGTTTCAATCTGACGCCCTAGAACAAACGGCCAGTGCAGCCGGCCGTAGGACTTGGGGACTCCGCTGCCGACCTCGGAAGGGAAACCTCCGCCAGACAGCGGTCTCGAGGTGGTAGCTCCCGCACGAAGCCAAACATATATCTCCTGGCGGGCGGTGAGAATCGCTCTTAAGCACCTCTCATGTATGCCGCCTAGCCTGACGCAGAACCTATGACTGGACCCAAGCATCTGTGGTCTGGCGATTGGCAGCAGGATTCTGCGGCCGCGTCGGACCGGCTCGCCGACCAGCCGGTGCCGCGGCCCGAGCCCGAGTCGCCTGCGCCGCCCCCCGCTTCCGCACGCGTTCGCCGGCGAGTCTCGATGCCCAGCCCGCGCCAGATCCGCGTGGTCTCGACCGTGATCGTCGCGCTGATGCTGACGGTGGCCGGCGCTTTTGGCCTCGTCGCCCTTCTCGATTCCGCCGGGTCGCCAAACGCCACGATGGCCGCCGTTTCGCCCCGCCCGGTGAGCTGGCTCGGCATGCAGATCGAGACCGTGCCGCCGGGCGCGGCGGTGATCGAAACGGTAAGGCTCGGGAGCCCGGGTGAGCTCGCCGGGCTGGGCCCAGGAGACGTGATCGTCGAGATCAACCATCGCTCGATCAACGGCACCGGCGACATCGGCACCGCGATCAGTGGTCTGCACGCCGGCGACCGGGTCGAGCTGCAGATCAGCCACGGCTCTGCGCTCTACCGGACCCAGGCCACCCTGGCGGCGCCCCCGTCCTTTCACCCGTGAGCTTTTCCTCGCCGCTCGTGTTGCTGGGGCTGACCGTGGTCCCCGTGCTGATCGCGTGGTACGTGAGCCAGCAGCGCCGGCGTGCTCGCGCTGGGCAAGCGTTCGTTGCGCCGGCGCTTACCCTCTCGGTCGCCCCGCGCCGGCCCGGTTGGCGCCGCCATGCGCCGATGCTCGTGGTCGCGATCGCGATCGCCGTGCTGATCGCGGCGGCCGCTCGTCCGCAGCGGACGGTGGCCGTACCCGTCAACCGCGCGGCGATCATGCTGGCCAACGACGTCAGCAGCTCGATGACGGCGACGGACGTTCGCCCATCCCGGCTGGCGGCGGCGCGGCGGGCGGCCTCGCGCTTCCTCGCCGGTGTACCGGGGTCGGCGCAGATCGGCCTGCTGAAGTTCGCCCGCCGCCCGGACCTGCTTCAGTCGCCGACCACCGAGCATTCGCTCACCCAGGCCGCGATCGCCCAGCTGCAGCCCGGCGGCGGTGGCACCGCGATCGGGGACACGATCACCACTGCCCTGCATGTGTTGACGACGCTGACGCCGAAGGGCGGCAAGCGTACGCCAAGCGCGATCGTGCTCCTGTCCGATGGCTCTTCCAACGTGGGCCCAGGCCCGCTCACGGCGGCGCGTCAAGCCAAGGCGGATCACATTCCGATTTACACGATCGCACTCGGCACGCCGACCGGGACAATTCCGATCAGGCGGGGCTCCCAGACGGTCAACGCGCCCGTGCCGGTGAGCGCGCAGGAGCTCGCGCAGATCGCGAGCAGCTCCGGAGGCCGCGCCTTCACCGCCGCCAACAGCGCCAACGCGAGTGCCGTATACGCCCACCTCGCTACCCAGCTCGGCCACAAGAAGGTCAAGCGCGAGCTCACCGCGGGCTTCGCCGGCGGGGGCTTGGTGCTGCTCCTGGTCGGCAGCGCCCTGTCGCTGCACTGGTTCGGCCGCCTTATCTAGATACCCAGCGATGGAGGACTGATGACGGACATGGAAGACACCAACCTGCGCCGAAGCGAGGCCCGCGACGCCCTGCAGCAGGTTCTCTACGAGATCAAGCGCGTGATCGTCGGACAGGATGCGATGCTGGAGCGGCTGCTCGTCAGCCTTCTGGCCGGTGGCCACGTGCTGCTCGAGGGCGTCCCCGGACTTGCCAAGACGCTGACCGTCAAGACGCTGTCGGGCGTCCTGGGCGGCTCCTACGGTCGGATCCAGTTCACGCCCGACCTCGTGCCCGCAGATCTCGTGGGCACCCGGGTCTGGCGCCCCGACACCGGCGGCTTTGACACCGAGCTTGGTCCCGTATTTCACAACTTCCTGCTCGCCGACGAGATCAACCGCGCGCCGGCCAAGGTCCAGTCGGCGCTGCTCGAGGTGATGCAGGAGCAGCAGGTGACGATCGGCGGGACCGCCTACCGGGTGCCGTTGCCCTTCATCGTGATGGCGACTCAGAACCCGATCGAGTCCGAAGGGACGTACCCGCTGCCCGAGGCGCAGGTCGACCGCTTCCTGATGAAGATCATCGTCGACTATCCCGACCCGGGCGAGGAGGCCGCCGTCGTCGGGCGCAGCCTGAGCGCCGCCGCCGAGGTCCGCGAGTGCCTGTCCCTTGAGGGTCTGCGCCGCCACGCGCAGACCGTGGAGACGGTGGTCGTTGACCGAGAGGTCATCGGCCACGCAGTGGCGCTTGCGGACGCGACGCGGTATCCGGCCAAGTACGGGCTCAACGACATGGAGAACCTGATCGAATTCGGCTCCAGCCCGCGCGGCCCGATCGGCCTTGTCCAGGCGGCGCGGGCGCTGGCGCTCCTGCGGGGCCGGGGACACGTCGAGCTCAACGACATCCGCGATCTCGCGCCGGATCTCCTTCGGCACCGCGTCGTGCTGTCCTACGACGCGCTCAGCGAAGGGGTGACGGCCGACGAGGTCGTGGAGCGAGTGCTGGCCGCGGTCACCGAGCCCGGAGTTGGCCGGCTGATGCACGCGGGCGTGGTACCGACCAGCGCCGGGGGTCTGATGAGCGCATGACCGACACGCTGCTCGCCCCTCCCGCTGCCCGCCAGGGTCCGGGTCCGATCGCTCAGCCCGTGATCGACGCGCTTGATCTCGCCGTCAACCGCCTGGTCGCGAGGTCGCTTCCCGGCGACCGGCGCGCCGCGGGCGTGGGTCTCGGCACGGAGCTCGCTCAGCTGCGCCCCTATGAGCTGGGCGACGACGTGCGCCACCTCGACGCCGCGGCGAGCGCCCGCACCGGGAGCCCGCACGTCCGCCTGCACGTCCCCGAGCGCGCGCTCACCACGTGGATCGTGATTGATGTCTCTCCGTCGATGGCGTTTGGGACCGCGCGTCGCCTGAAGGCCGATGTGGCCGAAGGGGCAGCGCTCGTGTTCGGACGCCTCGCCGTGCGCCGCGCGGGCAGCGTCGGGTTGGTGGCGTTCGGCGCCGGAGACCCGCGGGCGCTCGCCCCCCGGGGCTCCAAGCCGGGCATTGTCGCGCTGCGCAAGGCGCTGGCGGCGGGTGTCGCGCCCGACGGGCGCCACGATCCCGAGTCCCTGGCCGGTGCGCTCGGACTGGCCGGACGGCTGGCGGGCCAGCCGGGGCTGGTGGTCGTGATCTCCGACTTTCGTGACCAGCGCGCCTGGGAGCGGCCGCTTGGCTCCTTGCGCGTCCGGCACTCGGTGCTGGCGGTCGAGATCGTCGATCCGCGGGAGGCCGAATTGCCCGCGGTTGGGCATCTGACCTTGGTGGATCCTGAGACCGGCGCGCTCCTTGAGGTCAACACCTCGCGCCGCGGCGTGCGCGACCGGTTCGGCGAGCTCGAGCGCGAGCGGCGCCAGACGGTGGCGAAAGAGCTGCGCCGCCTGCGCGTGCATCACGCCACGCTGTCCACCGACGAGGATTGGCTCACGGTGCTGGGCCGTCAGCTGCGATGAGCTTCGGCTCGCCATTGTGGTTGCTGGCGCTGGGCCTGGTCCCCCTCGCGCTCGCCGCCTACCTCCGTGCACGGCGCCGGGCACGGCGTTATGCGATCCGCTTTACGGCGATCTCGACGCTGCGCGGGGCGGTGGCGAGCGCGCCGTCATGGGAGCGCCACCTCCCCGCTGCGCTCGCTCTCGCGGCCGTGGCAGTGCTCGCGGTTGCGCTTGCCCGTCCGCACGCCGCCTACCGCGCGCCGGTCAACGAGGCGTCGCTCATGCTGGTGACCGATCACTCCGGCTCGATGGCGGCCAATGACGTGGCGCCGAGCCGGCTCTCCGCCGCCGAGGCGGCCGCGAACACGTTCATCGACCAGCTCCCCCGCGCCGTCCGCGTCGGTGCGATCGGGTTCGCGAGCTCGCCGGACGCGGTCCAGGGGGCGGTCACCGACCATGCCGCGGCGCGCGCGATCATCAACGCGCAGACCGCGAACGGCGGGACGGATACCGGCGCTGCGCTCCAGCTTGCGCTGGCACTCCTGCACGGCGGCACGGCCAAGCATCCTCCGGCAGCGATCGTGCTGCTCTCAGACGGTGCGGCCAACGCCGGACCTGACCCGGTGACCGTGGCCCGACTGGCGGCCCGCGAGCGGATACCGATCTACACGGTCGCTCTCGGCACGGCGGGCGGCATTCTTCCCAGCCCGGATCCGTTCGGCGCGCCCGTGGCGGTCCCCCCCGATCCGCAGCTGATGCAGGAGATCGCGACTGTCTCGGGCGCGCGGGCCTTCAACGCCCGAAGCGCCGATCAGCTCAGCTCCATCTACCAGCGGCTCGGCGGGCAGCTGAGCACCGTCAGCCGCAAGCGGGACATCACCGTCGTGTTTGCGATCGGGGGGCTGGTGCTGCTGCTGGGCGCGGCGGCCGGATCGGTGCGATCGTCGGGACGGTTGGCCTGACGGGCGGCGCGGTTACGCCGGAGTCAGCTCAGCCTCGCTGGCTGCCTCACTGCGATCGACGTAGTCCTCGGGCGCCGTCTCGTCAGCAGGCTCCGCCCGGTCGAAGCGACGCATGACGGGCGTCAGAGCGACGGTCACGATCAGGTTGGCCAGGATCGCGAAGAAGGCCGAGTACATGGTGAGTTTGACCGAACCGATCGACAGCGGGAAGGCGGACTTGAAGCTCTGCGAGGCGGCCATGACGGTGCCGCTGGCCATGCCGACCGCCCACCCGGCGATGAGCGCCCAGCGGTGAAACCAGCGCGTGTAGAGGCCGAGAAAGACGGCCGGCAGGGTCTGGATGATCCATACCCCACCGAGGAGTTGCAGGTCGATCGCGGACTTGGTCGAGACGAACAGCGCAAATACCAGGGCGCCGGCCTTGACGACGATTGACACCACCTTGGCCACCATCGCTTCCTCCCGCGGAGTTGCTCCTGTACGCAGGTATTCCGTGTAGATGTTGCGGGTGAACAGATTGGCCGCCGCGATCGCCATGATCGCCGCGGGCACCAGCGCGCCTACGCCGATGGCCGCGAACGCAAAGCCTTCGAACCACGAGGGGAAGTACTTGATGAACAGGTCAGGCACCGCGAAGTTCGGGTTGGCCGGTTTCAGATGGGCGGCGATTGCCATGTAGCCGAGGATCGCGATGATCCCGAGCGCGAGCGAGTAGAACGAGAGCAGCGTCGCGTTGCGCCGGATCGTGTTGCCGCTGCGCGCACTGAGGGCTCCCGTCAATGCGTGTGGATACAGAAAAAGCGCGAATGCGGAGCCGAGCGCCAGCGTTGCGTAAGTCTCGTAAGAGGCAGCTTTTCCGGGGACCAGCGCCGCGGGGGGTGTGCGCTTCGGCAGGGCGGTCGCGGCGGCGTTGAAGATGTGTCCGAAGCCACCCAGTTTGATCGGGATGTAGATGACCGCCACGATCACCGTGACGTAGATGGCGATGTCCTTGACGATCGCGGTCAGCGCCGGCGCGCGCAGCCCGCTCTGATACGTGTAGGCGGCCAGGACGATGAAGGCGAGAATGATCGGCCAGTCGCCGGCTACTCCCATGGCCGCGATTACCGTCTTCAGCCCGATCAGCTGAAGCCCGATGTACGGCATCGTGGCGAGGATCCCGGTGAGCGCGACGGCGAGGGCGAGCGTGCTCGACCCGAAGCGCCCACGAGCGAAATCGGCGGCGGTGATGTACCCGTGTCGCTTACACACCGCCCACAGCCGCGGACCGAACACGAACAGGACCGGAAAGACGAGCGTGGTGTAGGCGAAGGCGAAGAAGCCCGCGCTCCCGGCGCCGAACATCGCGGCTGGCACCGCGATGAATGTGTACGCCGTGTAGATGTCACCGCCGATCAGAAACCACGTCACCCAGGTACCGAACTTCCGTCCCGCCAGCCCCCATTCGTTCAGGTGAGCCAGATCGGCCTTGCGCCAGCGGGCGGCGGCGAAGCCGACCACGGTCACGAACAGGAACAGAACGCAGAAGACGACGATCGCGGCGGGGTGGACGTCGTGCCGGTCCATCGGCTACCGGGTGCGGCGGTACACGAGTGTCGTGATGCCTGCGGTGAGAACCAGCCAGACGGCTTGGTACCAGTAGAAGAACGGGATGCCGAACAGGCGCGGTGTGACGTGTGCGTACAGCGGTGGGTAGAGCAGCGCGAGGAACGGCAGCAGCAACAGCCAGTACCAGTGCCGGGAGGTCGCCCGTTCCGGCTCACGCGGATAGCGGTTCTCAGGCTCCCCTGCCATACGGGACCGTGTTCCCGTCAGCCGCAGATGACAAACGCAAATCGATCTCCTCGCGGGTGGGCAGACCGCCGCGGGCACCGCGCTCGGTCACCGAGCACGAGCCGGCCAGCACTGCGCGCTCGATCGCCACCGGCAGCTCGTACCCCTGTGCCAACGCGGCGGCTAGGGCTCCGTTGAAGGCATCGCCGGCACCGGTCGTGTCGACCGCCGGCGACTGCGGGGCGGGAAAACGGCGGCACTCGGTGGCGCTCACCAGCATCGCCCCCTCCTTCCCGAGGGTGACGACGACCGGGGCGCCACTGGAGCCGCTCAGCTCGCGGGCCGCCCCTTCCACCGAGTGGCCATCGCCGATCAGCGCCTCCAGCTCGCCGGCATTCGGGGTGAGCACCGGTCTCCGGTGCAGCACCTCGGCAGGCAGCGGTCGGGCCGGAGCGGGGTTGACCACCATCCGCTCCATCCCCGCCCGGGCGGTAAAGCGTGCGGCGGCGGCGAGCACCGGATCGAGGATCTCCAGATTGAGCAGGCAGACTGCAGCCGGAGCCAGGGCGAGCTCACCCAGCTTTCGCTCCACAGTCGCCTGATCCAGCTCGGCATTGGCGCCGGAGGCCACGGCGATCTGATTCTCGCCCCGCTCGTCGACCATGATCGCGGCGAGGCCGGTGGCGGCACCATGCGCCCGTACGACTCCGGAAACGTCGATCTGTTCCGCGCGCAGCTCGGCGAGCGCTTGGGCGCCGAAGTCGTCCTCCCCCACGGCCCCGACGAAGTACACATCGGCGCCGACGCGCGCCGCCGCCACCGCCTGGTTGGCGCCCTTGCCGCCACCGTGGCGCTCGAGCACTCCGCCCGCCACCGTCTCCCCGGCGCGCGGCAGACGTGCGACGCGTAGGACCACGTCGACGTTGATCGAGCCCACGACCACGACCTGTCCACGGACCTTAGGCACGCGGCGCCGGTCAGCCCCCGGCCTTCACCGGCATGACCATCGGGTTGATCCTCACAGATTCGGGAGCACCTGGACCTCGAGATTCTACGACCGACGATTTGTGCGCGAACGACGGCTGGCCGCCGTAGATCACACTCCCACCGTGCGTCTATTCCTCGCCTCCGCCGAGCTCAGCCACCCCTCAAACGACGGGGAGCTGACGCGCGCGCTCACCGAGCTCGCCGGGCCAGTGTCGCGAATTGCCGTTGTCGCCAACGGCCGCGACAGTGAACCTCCTGAGCAGCGCCGCCAACGGGTCGCCGCCGAAACCCGAAGCCTCGATCCGCTCCACGCCGAGGCGATCGAGCTCGACCTCCGCGACTACGCCGACCGGCCAGACGCCCTCGACCACGCGCTCGCCGACATCGATCTGATCTGGCTCACCGGTGGTGATATGAACCTGCTGCGCGGGCTCGTGCGCCGCACCGGTCTCGATACCGCCCTCCGGCGACGCCTCACCAACGACACCATCGCGTACAGCGGCTACAGCGCGGGTGCCTGCCTGGCCGGCCCCGCCCTCACGGTCGCCGAGCTCGAGGGCGATCCGCACGGGTCCCGTGCAATCGGATGGGGTGGTCTGGCCTTCGTCGAGGTGACCATCGTCCCGCACGTTCCGCCGGCGGGCGCACCCGACAACGACTTCGTGAAGATCGTCGAGCACCTGCGCGGCCGGGATCTGCCGTGCCAACCGCTCCGCGACGGCCAGGCCCTACTTGTGTCCGGCGACCGTACGCGCGTGATCTGAGCGACGCCCTAGCCCCCGGGAGCTGTCCTAGTCGCTGCCCCGGAGAACGTCTTGGGGCTGGTAGGGGTGCTTGGGCGATCGGTCCGCCGACAGGGACTCCCGGGATCCCTGGACCAGGTTCTCGATCGCGTCCGCGAGGTGGATCTCGGCGATGTTGTAGTCGTCGCGCTGCACGCGGATCTTGTGGGCCTCGAGCAGCACGTCGGCATGGGTGTAGCCGAACGGCGGCTCAAACCGGTAGGAGGCCAGCTCGATCAAGAACCCAAGCGGATCCTCGAAGTAGATCGAGTCCATGAACCCACGGTCCTTGACCCCGCTGTGGTGGATGCCCCGCTCGTCGAGCCGCTCCACCGATTGGTGGAAGGTGGCCTGTGACACCGATAGGGCGAGGTGATGCACGCAGCCCGCGTCGGTCGGGGTGCGCTCGGGGTCGGGCGTGCGCTCCTCGTTGGTGAAGATCGTGATCAGGCGCCCGTCGCCCGGATCAAAGTAGAGGTGACTCTCGGATGGCCGGTCGAGGTTGGGCTGCTCGAACACGAACGGCATACCCAGGACCCCCTCCCAGAAGTCGATCGACGTATGCCGGTCGGCCCCCACGATCGTGATGTGGTGAACCCCCTGGCTCTGCAGCTTTCGCACGTCGTCCCTCCTCGGCGCCGCTACTGGCCCGGCGTGGCGTTCGGTCCCGGCGGGGGTGGTGCGCTTTTGCCGTGGATCGCGTGCCAGAGGACCTGGTCAAAGACGTCCTGGGGGACGCGGTCGATGTGAGTGAAATCATAGCCCCTGGTCAGGGCCCGGTTGACCGCCGTATTGGCGTTCCGCTGCGCGATCGGATAGGTGGGGGGCCGGACGCTGAACGGGGCTGCGTTTGCCGGCCTGGGGGTGAACACATCGTACATCGGCGTGGCCACCCGGTCAGCAAGGCCAAGCGGCTTCATGCCCAGGATCAGCTCGATCGAGCGGATCACCGAGAGCATGTCGTAGCGGGTGTGGATGACCGCGCCGCGCTTGGCGAACGGGCTGAAGATGCCGACCGGCATCCGGTGCGCGTCGACGTGGTCGGCGCCGTCCTGGGAGTCGTCCTCAATCGTGAAGATGGCCGAGGAGCGCCAGATCTTCGAGTGCGAGATCAGATCGACGATCTGCCCGAGGCCGTAGTCGTTCTCGGCCACCATCGAGCGGGGCGTGCGGGCCCCGGGCGTGACGCCGTTGGTGTGGTCGCTGGGGAGGATCAGGTAATTGAACGCCGGGATCTTGCCGGTGGCGATCTGCTTCTCAAAGGCGGTCTTGAAGCAGTCAAAGCGCGACTCGGCGTTGCTGGCCACGCCCGGCGGCAGCGAAGAGTCAAAGGTCTCCGCCTTGGCGCCCTTGTTCAGCGCGGCATAGATCGAGTCGGTGCCGATCGAGGTGTCGTTCGGGTAGCAGCCAAAGGGATAGCCGACGTTTGAGTGCGAGAACTTCTGGGTCTCGAGCTTGGCCTCCTTCGCGGTGATGTTCTTGTCGACCACGTTGATGACCTTGAGGATGTTGGGCGGGATCGTCCCGGCGATCACCTCGCCGTAGTTGAAGTACGGAATCTGCTGGCGCTGGGCGCGGTCGAACAAGAAGCCCGTGCCCGGCCAGCTGATCGTGTAGGCGCCGAAGTCATAGGGCCGGTTGCGTCCCGCGTAGTTCTGCTCCCAGTTGCGCTGCACGTAATCGGAGACCGCCGCGGCGCTCGTCCAGAAGTGACCGTCGATCGACGCCTCGGAGTTCGCGTAGACGTGATCGAGCAGGGGGAATCGGCGCACCAGCGCGTGGATGTTCGGCGTCACGTGCTTACCGAACAGGGTCAGCGAGGGGGCACCGTCGCCGCGGGGATCGTCTCCGAGCACCTGATCGTAGGTCCGGTTCTCGCGGATGATGAAGAACACGTGCTTGATCGGACCGCCGCTGCGCAACGGGTTTCCGGGCGGGCGGGGCTGGAAGTTGGTCGGGATGATCTGCCGGTTGGCACCGAGCGTGAACGCGCGCAGCTGGAGATCGGTGGGGAGCGGCAGGATGCCAGCGCGGCCGGAGCTGAGCACGGCGCTGCCGGGGTGCGCGAGCAGGTTGTTGTCGTTGCTAGAGAGCGGGTCGGGGCCGTTGCGGTTCGGTCCGGCGCCGAACCCCTTGGCCGCGATCCAGAGCAGGCTCCGCCGCGTGGTCTGGACGTCGGCGGGGTAGGCGGCGGTGGGTATCCGCCCGATCCGCTGCCCAGACGGAAGCGCGAACACGGCCAGCTCGTCGGCGGCCGACTCGGCCGCGAACAGCCGACGTCCGTTGCGACTGACCGCCACCGCCACCGGCGACTCGCCGCCACCGAGCGCGCGATCGACCGACAGCACTTTTTCGAGCCTGAGTCGTTTGGTGTCGATCACCGCCACCTGGCTCTCGTTGGCGATCGCGACGTACGCCCGGGAGGTCTTGGGGTTGAGCGCGATGCCCTCCGGATGGGACAGGTTGGCCCCGGCCTGGATGTCCTTGACCTTGGTCGCCGAAGCGAGCGAGATCACTGACACCGTTCCCGGACCCTCATTGGAGACCAGTCCGGTGCGGCCACCGGGGAGGATCGCGGCGGCATAGGGGTAGGTCCCGGTGGGGACGTAGCGCACGGCGTGGGATCTGGTGTCGATGATCGCCGCGGAGTCGGCGAGGTTGAGCGGCACCAGCAGAGTGCCACCGTCGGGGGAGACGGCCAGCCGGTCGGGCCAGGCCTCCCGCACCGACGGCTTGGGCGGGAAGTTCTGAGGCGCGGTGGCCGAGGCCGGCGGTGGCACGGCGATCGTGCCCGTCTCGTGCGCGCGGCCACTGTGGCGGTCATAGCGGAAGACGTGAATCACATCACCGCCGCGCCCGGGCAGGTGGGGGCGCATCTGATCGGTGTCACTCGAGTCGGGCAGGCCGGAGACGTAGGCGCGGGCGTGCCGGCCGTCGATCGCGATGCCCCCCGAGGCGCCGGGAAGGCCGAGGACCTGAATCACGCGGGGGTGCTTGCCGGAGACGGCCACGATCCGGATGTCATTGAGCGCCCGTCCCGTGGAGACTGTCCAGTAGAAGCGCCCGTCGGGAGTCATCGCGCCGCCGGTGGGGAAGTGCCCCAGCGTGACGAGCTGCCCAGGGGGCTGCAGCAGCCGGCCATTGCCGGTCAGGTGAAGACGCGGTCCGATCCGCCCCTGGCCACCACCGCTCCCGACCCCGGCGGCGACCGCGACGCTCGTGATCGCGACCACGGTGGCGATCAGTCCGAGCACGACGCGGAGGGTGCGAGATCGCGGCACGGTGGCGCACAATATACGTGCGAGCGTTCTCGACTACGTAGCCACCGAAACCGGCCGGGCTCGCTCTCTGGTCCACCCGGGCGCTCGCTGCCCCATTCAATCCGCGCGATCGGGCGCGCGAGATCGCCCGCAAAAGCCAAGATCAGCTCTGTAGGCCGGTCGTGTCGTCTGCCGTACCGTGTGCTAGGTACAATTTTGTACCGCGTAGACGGTACAGCTAAACCTGATCGGGTGGGTCCAGTCGAGACGGCCGGTCGGCGAGTGGGGAGGCTCGCCGTAGCCATTCGCTGAACAGCGGATCGACGATGAACCAGGTCCCGTCTCGCTGGTCGCAGAGCCCGCGACGTTTGAGGCGTTCGAGGGCGGGACGGACGCGGGAATGGCTCGAGAAGCCATAGCGCGTAGCCAGGGGCCGGCTGGTGACGTTGTCGCCACCCCGGTCGGCGATCACCTGGAGCGCGCGGACCTCGTTGACCTCGCCTTCGTCTCCGCTCATGAGAACGTTGAGCACAGCTGCGAACTCGGAGCGCTCGATCGTCCGCACAAGCCGGTCGTGGGCATCGATCACGGTCGCGAGGTCCACGGGCTCCCCGGCCGGTGTGCTGATCCAGCATTCCCAAGCCAGCTGCTGGGTGCTGCGCGGATGCGCGCGGGTCGCGTTGAGCAGATGGTGCAGCGCGGCGTCGTCGGCCGGCTTGCCGGTGGCCTGGAACTGGAAGTCGAGGTACTCGAGGAAGTCGATCCGGCTGATGACCGGCAGTTGCATCTGGACCGCCTCACCGAAGATGGGTTGGTCTGAGCTCTCGAGCATCATCTGCAACGCGTTGCGGATCGATCCCGTGAACACGAGCGACACATGGTTGGCGCCCGTGCTCATGAGCGCCGACCGAATGATCGACAGGGGGTCGCCGGGGCAGTGGCGCAGGCGCTGAAACTCGTCGAAGATGACGATCAGGTGATCTGACACCGAGCGCAGAGCGATCAACTGGGCGTGGAGGGCTTCAGCGTCCTGCGCGGGACTGAGCGCCGAGCTCCTGACCGTGCCCTTGATGACCTTGATGTCGAAACCGAATTCCTTCTCCAGCGCCCCGATCTGGCGCTGTGCCACGCGTCGCAGGCGCTTGACCGGGTGGTTGGTCATCGCGTCGTGCACGCACCCGATGAACCCCGGGATGCTCACCACCCGCTGGAGATTGACGGTCACAACGTCGAAGGGCGGCGCATCGTCGCCGTGAGACTTCGCCAGCTCGAGGGCGAGCTGGTTGGTGAACGTGGTCTTGCCGGTATCCCGAGGCCCGAACAGCGCCACGTTGGTCTGCCCCTTCAGCGTCAGCGCGACCTGATGGGCAAACGCGTCCATCCCGATGATCTTGGCCGGATCATCGAGCGGGCGGTCCCAGATGAACGGGTTGAGCGCTTCCACCACGGGCTGGGAATTGTACCGCGTAGTAGGTACTGAACCGTACAACCCAGGCGGTACAAGACCGCGTGTTCACTAAGCCCGGGCGGATAGGTGTGGGGGCCGGCTGGTTGAGGACGGCGACTAGGCTCGATAGGGATGACTTCGCTTCCTGCCCTGTCCCTGCGCGCGCTGACCAAGCGCTATGACGGCGGTCTCCTGGCTCTCGATGGCTTTGACCTCGAGATTCCCGACGGTGAGTTCTTCGGGCTGCTCGGGCCCAACGGCGCCGGCAAGACGACGCTGATCAGCGCGGTCTGCAACCTGATCCGGATCACCTCGGGCGAGATCGACATCTTCGGCCAGCCCCATCACGATCCTGAGGCACGGCGGATGATGGGCTTGGCCGAGCAGGACGTGAACCTCGATCGCTTCCTCGACGTCGAGGAGACGCTGATCTATCACGGCGGCTACTACGGGATGAGCCGACCCGAGGCGGTTCGCCGCGCCCGGGAGATGATGGACGTCTTTGATCTCCGCGCGAAAGCCGGAGTCCGGGCGCCGCTGCTCTCGGGCGGCATGCGCCGGCGCCTGCTGCTCGCCCGGGCGCTCATGCACGAGCCGCGGCTGGTGATCCTGGACGAGCCGACCGCCGGTGTCGACTTCGAACTGCGCATCGAGCTGTGGCGCTATATCCGTCGCCTGCACGAGGAGGGCACGACGATCCTCCTCACCACCCATTACCTCGAGGAAGCGGCGGAGCTCTGCCAGGACATCGCCCTCATCCGCGGCGGGCGCCTGATCGCCCGCGACAGCCCATCCGGTCTGCTCGAGTCCTACGAGGCCGACTCGCTCGCCGACGTCTACGTCAAGGCAATGGCGGCAGCGTGAGCGCAGCAACCGCCACGGAAGGGCCGCGCATAGCGCCAACGCAAACCCTGCTCGAGCGCCGGCGCGGGCTCATCGCCCTGGGGGGCCGCGAGATCCTGCGGGTACTGAAGCTCTGGACCCAGACGGTGGCCGCGCCCGTCGTCGCTTCGTTTCTGTTCATCCTCGTTTTCGGCCTCTCGCTGAGCGGGCGCATTCGCCACGTGAACGGTTTTGACTACCGCGAGTTCATCGTCCCGGGCCTGATCACGATGGCGATGGTCCAGGCCGCCTACAGCAACAACTCCTCGTCGGTGTTCCAGTCCCGGTTTGACCGCTACCTCAACGACGTGCTCGCCTCACCGATGCGCAACTGGGAGATCAACCTCGGCCTGTCGCTCGGTGGGGTGGTGCGGGCCCTGCTGATCGGCGTCGCGCTGCTGGTGCTGGCCCTCCCGATCACGCACGTGCCGATCCACGAACCACTCGTGCTGATCACCGGGGTCGTCCTCGGGCTGACCCTGTTCTCGTCGCTCGGGGTGGTGGTCGGCATCTACGCCAAGACCTGGGATCACGCCGGCTTCGTCCAGAACATCCTGATTGTCCCGTTGAGTTTTCTGGGCGGCGTCTTCTACTCGGTCTCGACGCTGCCCTCGCCGTGGAGCGAGGTCTCGCACGCCAACCCGATCTTCTACCTCGTGCAGGCGGTGCGCTACGGCTTCCTGGGCACCAGCGACGTTCCCGTCGGCATCGCCCTAGGCATCACGGCGGTGCTCGCCGCGCTGACGGTGGCTTGGAGCGCCTGGCTGTTTCACAGCGGGCGCCGGTTGAAGCCCTAACCGAGCCGGGCGGCCAGACCGCCCGGCTCCCTACGGCCTCATCCCGATCTACTGCTCGCGCCGTTGACCTTCCCGGAAGTCCTCGGCCCGGGCCGGATCATGGGCGGCTTTGCGGCCCTCCTGGTAGGCGCTGGTGGGCTCCCGGGAGGTCTCCTCGGAAGCGGCACCATCCCGGTCAGCGGCCGGAACCGCGGACGTGCCCGCGAAATCCTTACGCTCGTTCTCGCCGATCAGCTCCTGGTCGGCCAGGCCGCGCTCGTGGAGCTCAGCCTGCTCTTGGTGCAGGTTGGCCTCGGCCCGCTCGCGCTGGGCCTCCTGCTCGGCGATGCGCGCTCGACGCTCGGCCTGCTCGGCCTGCCGTTCGCGGCTCTCGGCCTCGGCACGGTTTTCGCCCACCGCTTCCTCGCGCCGGTCCTCCAGCTCGCTTTCGCGCTTTCTGACGCGGCCGCGCTCGCGCATGCGCGGCAGCGAGACGAACAGAGCAATCAGCACCAGCACGACGACGACGACGATCACGATGATGGCAACGGTGGACATTCCCTCTCCTTGTCATTGGCACGGGTTTGTTCCCTCCAGGGAGTTGCCCGCATTGCCGTCAGGCAAATCACGGTGGGGCCCGGCAGGCGAAGTCGACCTCGAGCGCCGAGTGATCGCTGAGGTCCTGCTCGCGCCAGCCGTGGTGGTACTGGCAGGCAATCGGGTGCAGCGGCGAGGAGGCGAAGAACGACGCCGAGCTCGGCGGCGTCCCACTCGCTTCCGCGGTCGGGACGGACGCGACCGTGCGTGTCGCGGGCGAAGGAGATCGTCCAGGGTCCTCACCTTCACCCAGCCGTTGGCGGCATTGGGCACGTGCACGCAATACACCTCGACCGGGCCCAGATCGGTCTCGACCGCGGCCGTCACTGCAGATCCGGGCCTGGGCACGACCAGCGGCTGGACGACATCGGTGAGCGACGTGCGCGAGGCCACCATCACCCACATCGCGGGGCGGTGTTCAGCGGCGCGGGCCCGCTCACCGTCGCCCCAAGCCGAGCGCACGTGGACGAGCCCGAGGAGCTCAAAGGCGCGCGTCCACAGCGGCTCGGTCCGCCGGGTCACCTTCTGCAGGGCGACGAGGGTGATCAGTCGCACGCGCTCGTCGCGCGGGCGGTGCAGACGAGCCTCACCCGTGAGTAGCCCAGAGCTTGAGCATCGGACCCGCTTCACCGAACACGGGATCGGCCTCGGGCAGCGGCACCCGAATGATGTTGGACAGCACCTCGTCGTGCTCATCGGGATCCCCGCGCCGGAGGTCCCAGCGCATCCCGTTCGGGTAAGCGCCGACCACGAGCAGCCCATCATCTCCGAGGTTGCAGTGCCCTACTCCGGCCGGGAGTACCGCCACGTCGCCCTGCTCGAGATCGAGCGACCTGCCGGTGGGTCCCCCGAGCATCACCGTGACCGAGCCGGCGACGATTCCGAGCACCTCGTGGGAGATCGAGTGGAAGTGGTGAAAGGGGTAAATCCCGTTGCGCCAGGCGCCGTGCCAGCCGTGGCTGGCGAACAGCTGCTCACAGTCGGGCGCGGAGCGCGCGGCGTCAACGGAGCGATAGATCAGGGCCGGGAGACCCGAATTTGGGACCCGGCCGTCGTTTCTGAACGTGTAGGTCTCGGGCTCCATGGCCGGCTAGGAGAAGCTCCGGAAGAAGACCCGCCCGGCCCGGCGCCCGCGGGCAAACCGGGGATCGGCGATCCCGATCTCGGCGATCCGGCCGTGCTGGACCTTGAGCACGCCACGGCTGAGCCGGCTGCCGCTGGGCACCAGGTACCACGTGTTGCGCCCGACATGGAAGCCGCGACCGGCCCGCAGTCGCCGGGCGACCTTGGTCAGCCGCGCGCCGGGACGTACGCCGCGCAGCGCGTAGTGGCGGTTTGAGGTGAGGACCACGACCGCTCGCCCGCGCAGCCGCCGCCGCTCCGAGCGGGCCACCGAGCGCAGCAGACCCGGAGAGGGATAGCCGACGCGGATCCCGCCGCGGGCGGGGCAGAAGAAGTCCATGTAGCGTCGCCCGCGCAGGGATACCCGGGCGAACCGGCTGCGGGCCTGGCGCCGCTTCATACCGAGCTTCACCGGCCCCAGGCTTACCCCGGCCAGGCGCCCCGACGGGCGCGCGCACACGAATGGATGACCAGGCGGCGCGAACGACACGCCCGTATCGACGCCGCCGGCGTAGCGTCCGTAGGCCTGCAACGAAACCGTGCCGAGGCCGCCGCCCGAACCGGCGGCGCCGTGCGACAGGACCGCGATCGCCAGGGTGTTCCTCCCGTTCTGATCCAGCGCCCCGGCCGGCAGGTAGAAGAGGTGCTGGGGACCGAGATCGTTGGCGTAGCGCCCGACCATCCAGCCGTTGAGGAAGATCAGCGCCTCGTAGGACTGCGTGGCCGCATCGGCGAAGTGCAGGCCGATCGGTATATCGGTCTTGGCCGGCAGGCTCAGCGCAAAGGTCGTCCGGTACCAGCCCACGCCTGGCGGCACGCCCCGCGAGCTCCAGCGGTCAGGCAGGGTGACGCCACCCCACGCCGAGTCGTTGAAGCCCGGCTGATACCAGCCCGCGCGCTCCCCGTAGAGCCCGCCGTTGTTCAGAGGCCCGTGCACGAGGTCAGCCGGATGGTCGCCGCCGAGCGTGCCCTGGATGCGCCAAATGACCGGCGCCGCCGACCCGAGCACAACGGCCGTGCCCAGGCCCCTTGGAAGCTTCTGCTGCTCGGTCGCGGTGGCGAAGTCCTCGGGGTGGCCATCGTTCTCGGCCAGAACCGAGACCACGTTGGCCTGTCCGACCCGCAGCTCCGAAGTGGGAAAGCTCACGGTCTGCGGGCCCTGGGTCGCGGTTGTGCTCAGGAAGTGGCCGTTTAGCCACACCGAGCAGGTAGAGGGACCACCGCCGGTCTCGCAGTCCAGCCGGATGCCCGTCTCGGTGCCCAGCGCGGTGAAGTGCCCGCGGTACCAGACGTTGCCGTAGTGAAAGCCGTAGTCGTCCATGTCCAGGACGGGTCCCACCGCCGGCTGCTGCACGGGGCTGTCGGCGACGAGCTTGGCGGCCGCCGTCCAGTGCGAGTCGTCAAAGGCGGGTTGGGCCTCGGGCGTCTCGGCGGCAAAGCGCCACCCGGCCAAGGCGGGCAGCGAGACGGCGGGCGGCCCCGGCACCGATCCGGCCAGCGCGCCGCCCGCCTGTGGGGCAGCGTCGACGAAAGACCCGTTGAAGGTGACGCCTCGCAACGGCTGGGGCGCGGCAAGCACGACCAAAGGACTGGCCGACGCCGCCCGCGACAGGTCACCCGACCACGCCGAGGTGTCCGTGGCGCCGCCCAGCTGACCCTCGGTCGGGAAGGACGCTGACGTGTCGCCGCGCATCCCGAGCACGCCGCCGCGGATTTCCGCCGACCGAATCAGGTATGAGCCGTAGGACAGCACCGGCCCCTGCGGCGTATCGGTGAGCCAGATCCGGCCGGCGTCCTGCTGGCTGTCGATCACCAACAGCAGCGTTCCGCGGGGGCTGGAAACCAGCAAGCGGGTCAGGCCTCCGTGCCCGTAATCCAGCCGCAGGTCACCCCGCGCCGCATCCCAGGTGCTCGATACGGAGCCCTGAAGCGTGCTCACGGTCGGCTTGGCCGCGTAGCGCAGGACGGTCTCCCCGCTGTCACCGCTCGTCCCGTACAAGACGAGCGCCTCCTGACTGCCGATCCGGGCGTGGGTCATCAACTGCGAGGTCGAGTAGACCAGATGCGCGGCCCCGTTCAGGTCGAGGTCGGCGACCAGCATCTTCATGTCGCGGCCGTGCACGGTGATCTCCGACCCGGGCTGCTGGGGGACGCGGGGGTAGGTGCCGTCGGGAGTCGACAAGGACAGCGTGGTCGAGGCGACCGCGGTGGAGGTCGGGTCGGAGTGGCGCAGGAAGACGAACTGGGTGTGGGTATCGGGATTCTCCCGCCGGGCATAGAGCAGGTCTGCGTTGCTGCCCGGCGGCTTGCCCGTGGAGGTCGTCTTGGTCAGCGGCGCCAGCGCTTGCGCCGCGTAGGCCAGGCGTTTGTCGTCGTAGAACTTGGGCGTCAGCTCGCGGGCCTCGTTGATCGCGGCGCCGTAGTCATACGAGCTGTAGTCGCTGGGCACGGCCTGCCAGCCCCAGCTCGTCCCGCCGTAGGCCATGTAGGCATTTCGCATCGTCACCCCCTGGGCGGTGGCGGTGTCGTTGATGACGCGCTGGAAGGGGCCGTTGGTCAGCTGGTAGCAGTTGCTGTAGCCCGTGCCTCCCCACGGATCGAACGCCCCGCCCTGGAACTCGGGGATGAAGCCGGGGGTGCCGGGCGAGTCAACCGCCGTGTTGGTGGCCAGGTTGTCGAGCTGGAGGCCGATCTGGCTGCTCCAGGTTTGCGGCGAGGAGCAATTGAAGCCCTGGGGATAGTCGTCGGGGCCGCTCAGATCGGTCACTCCGGTCCAGCCGGGGCCAACGATCAGGTTGGCGTCGGTGGGGACCGTGATGCCGTCGGCGTGCACCTTGGCCACCAGCGCCTGCATGTACGGGGTCTCGTTCTCGGTGCGGACCAGCTCGTTCTCGATCTGGTACAGGATCACCGAGCCGCCGCGCGTGATCTGGTGGCGGGCCACAATCGGATCCAGGGCCGAGAGGTACTGCTGCCAGGCCTGGGTGTAGTCCGGTGCTGACGTGCGCGCCGGTCCCGCCCGCTCGGCCAGCCAGCCCGGGAAGCCGCCCGAGTCAAGCTCGGCGTTGATGTAGGGCCCGGGACGGAAAATCACGTACAGCCCCGCCTGCTCGGCCATCGTCAGCAGCCGCCCGACGTCGCGGATCCCGCTGAAGTCATAGACGCCCGGGGTCGGCGACTGGTAGGCCCAGTCGACATAGATCGAAACGGCGTTGTAGCCGCCCGCCCGCATCTTCTCCAGCACGTCGCGCCACAGCTGCGGGCTGGGCAGGCGGAACATGTGAAACTCGCCGGCCCAGATCGCCACCCGTTGCCCGTCGATCATCAGCGAGTAGCGGTCATAGGTGACCGTGTGCGGCGAACCGAAGGTCGGAGCCAGCGGGCTGAACTCTGCCGCCCGCGCCGTGGGCGCGAAGAGGCCCGGGCTCAGGCTCACGAGCAGGCCAAGGAGGAGCGCCCAGCGCAGAGGACCGAGGGGCTTGAGCGGCGCCACGCGCAGACGCTATCCCGCGAGCGTCCGGAAAGGCAAACGGCGACCAGCATGACGGGCACTCGGAACCTACTCGCGAGTAGCTAACCTTTCGAGGCCAAGAGAGCGAAAGGACGAGACCCATGGAAGCAGCCTCCCCGGAGCAGGAAATTTCAGATACCAACGGCGCGGCGGACAAGCCGCCCTTTTCGCTGGAGCTAAGTCAGGACCAGAAG
>JBOGYN010000321.1:0-3400 GCA_050696855.1 Solirubrobacteraceae bacterium
GGACCGGACTGGGCGCGACCGGCGACCGGTGGGGTCCTCTTGGGCCTGCGCGACCGAACCGCCGACCGTGCCCCGGTTGCGAATCGCCGGGTGAGCGACGTGATTGACGGCCTCGAGCAGGAGCGGCCACCCAAGCGCGACCAGCTCCGAGCGCTCGATCGTGGACTGGCGTGTCATGGCCCCGATCCGCAGGCTGCCGCTCGAGCAGCGGACATAGCTCAGCTCCGGGATCGGGTTGAGGTCAACCAGGACGGACGGACGGGCGAAGCGGAAGTTGAGCATGGGTACGAGGCTCTGCCCGCCGGCCAGCGCCAGCGCATCCTCGTGCTCCAGCAGGGCCAGCGCCTGCGGGATCGAGTGGGCCGGCCGGTAGTCAAACGGTGCCGGCTTCATCGCCGCATCGCCCGCCACAGCTTCTCGGCCGTGTACGGAGGGTCGACGTGGATCCCACCCAGCGCGTCGGTGACCGCGCTCGCCACCGCGGCCAGGGTCCCGACCACCCCTCCCTCTCCGGCGCCCTTGGCTCCGAGCGGATTCAGAGGGGACGGGCTGTGCACCTCGCCCGACACGATCGGGGGGATCTCAGCGGCGGTGAGCAGGCTGTAGCCGAGCAGCGATGCGCTCGTGTTCTGGCCGCTGGAGTCGAACCGCACCTCCTCGGTCAGGCACTCGCCCAGGGCCTGGACGGCGCCACCGAGCACCTGGCCGTGGACGAGGAGCGGATTGATGACGATGCCGGAGTCGTCCACCGCCACGAGGCCGGTGACCGTCAGCGCACCCGTGCCCGGATCGATCGTGACCGTGGCAACGTACGCCCCCGATGAGAACACGTTGGGCGAGCGAAAGGTGGCCTCGGCGCGCAACGCGCCGACCTCGATCCCCTCCGGCCGTGAGCCGGTCCGGACGGCGGCTTGCGCGAGCTCGTTCCAGGTCAGCGTCGCGCCGGCGGAAGTGAACGCGCCGTCGATCAGGGTGGCGTCGACGCCGAGCAGGTGGCTGGACAGCGCCTCGGCGCGCTCGATCAGCGCGTCAGCGGCGACGACGATGGCCGAGCCTGCCATCGCGACGCTGCGACTCCCGAACGTGCCCAATCCGGCTGGGACGGTGGCGCTGTCTCCGAACTGAATCGCGATCGCTGGCAGCCCCACCTGCAGGCGCTCGGCGGCGATCTGGGCGAAGGTTGTCTCGTGACCCTGGCCATGGGCGTTGGCGCTGGTGGCGACCACGAAGCCGCCGTCGGCCTCGAGCGTGATGGCCGCGCTCTCCCAGCCGCCCCCCGCCCGCTCCACGTAGAGCGCGATCCCGGTCCCCGACGCCTGGGCTCCCGGCCCCGGTGGCCTCGTCAGGTCGGCACGTGCCTGCGGGCCGGCGAGTTCGAGGGCGAGATCGAGGCAGCGGTCATAGTCACCGGAGTCGTACTGCAGGCCGGTGGCCGTCAGGTGCGGGAAGGAGCGGATGAGGTTGCGTCGGCGCAACTGCACCCGGTCGATCCCGAGCGCCCGTGCCCCCTCGTCGAGCAGTCCTTCGATCATGTAGGTGGCGTCAGGGCGGCCGGCTCCCCGGTAGGGCCCGGTGGGGGCCCGGTGGGTCCGCGTCCCGGTCATGACCACGTCCGCCGCCGGGATCTCATAGCAACCGGTGATCAGCGTGGCGGCCGTGTGCGGCGGGATCGGTGTGGTGGTGAGCAGGTAGCCGCCGAGGTCGGCCCACAGGCGAGCGCGGAGCCCCAGGATGCGTCCGTCGCCGTCCAATGCCAGCTCGAGATCGCCCTCGATGCCGCGCCCCTGGTAGCAGGCCACCAGGTTCTCGAATCGATCCTCCGTCCACTTGACCGGGACGCCCAGCGCGATCGCCGCCGCCGCCACGGTCGCCAGCTCCGGGGCGATCACGCCCTTGCTGCCAAACGCGCCGCCGACGTCGGGAGCGATGACTCGGATCCGATCCTTGGGACGGTCGAGGATGTGAGCGAGCTGATTGAGAGGCCGGTGGGTGTCCTGTACGGAGGCCCACACGGTCAAGTCGTCACCGGCCGGGTCGTACTCCGCCAGGCACCCGCGGGGCTCCATCGGCACGGCGGCGAGGCGGGGCAGGGCGTAGCGCCCGGTCACGACGTGGCGCGCCCGGGCAAACGCCTCATCCACGTCGCCCGTCCGGTGCGCCCAGCGCATCAGAACCAGATCGGACTCGCGAGCACTGATGCTCACCGACAGCGGCTCGTACTCGATCCTCACCTCCTCCGCGGCATCCTCGGCCAGCTCGCGTGAGCGGGCGATCAGGGCGACCACGGGCTGCCCCACGTAGCGAACCTCGCCCTCGGCCAGGATCGGATGGGGCTCATCGGCGACCTCAGCGCCCTCCGGCGTCATGACCGGGAACGGCCGCGTGCGCCCCGTCAGGTCAGCGGCGGTAAGCACGCCGATCAGGCCTTCGGTGCTGCCAGCCGCGGGCACCTGCACGTCGGTGATCGCCGCGTGGGCGAACGGGCTGCGAACAAACGCGACATGACCCAGGCCAGCGCGCTCGAGGTCATCCACGTACTGCGTCTGGCCCCGGAGGACGCGGACATCCTCTCGCCGCGTGACCGACGCGCCGATCATCGCGCCAGCCGCTCGCGGATCCAGTCGGTGACCCGCGGGCGGTACTTGAACGGGATGTTGTTGCAGACGTGGGTCCCGTCTTCGTAGAGCACCCATTCCGAGCCGGGGACGGCGTCGGCGATCCGCTTCGTTTCCTCCCAGCCGATCACGCGATCGCGCTCGCCGGTCACCACCAGGCAGGGCTGGCGCACCTGCTCGGCCACTCCCGCCAGGTTGAGCTCGCCGGCGCGCCGGCGAGCATCTGCTTCGTCGTGGGCGCCCGTGTGGTGCGCGATTGTCTCGCGGGTCAACTCGGGCATCGCCTCCCAGTTGGCTCCAAATTGAAACGGCCCGCTGACGCCGGCGATCGCCTTGAGGCGGGGCTCATAGGCGGCGGCGCGGACAACGTAGTAGCCGCCCAGGCTGACTCCGACCGCGCCGATCCGGCTGAGCTCGAGCTCCGGGCGGTCAGCCACGGCGTCGAGGATCGCGCTCACCGCGACTTCGTAGTCCGGACGGATGTCGAGGTGAAACCCGGTCTCGCCCTGTCCGGGACCGTCGAGCGAGAGCGTGGCCATTCCGCGGGCCAGAAACGCGCACTCCCAGAGGTAGAACTCCTCCTTGGTCGAGTCCAGGCCCGGGATCAGGATCACCAGTGGCGCTGGTTCGGGGTCGCTGGGCCGGCGCAGGTTGGCCACCACGTGACTGTCGTCGAGCGGCGCCTCGATCCGCTCCGCGGTGGGATCCAGCAGCTGGTGGGCGGCGTACATCGCCTGCACGGCCGCCTCGGTGTTGCGGCGGTTGCGCTCGGCGTCGAGCACCCA
>JBOGYN010000322.1:0-1965 GCA_050696855.1 Solirubrobacteraceae bacterium
TGACACGGGTACTTGCGCACCGCTTGGCCGTGAAGAGGGTCAATCAGTTCACGCGGAGTGCTTGAACACTGCGCCCTCGAGCCGCGCCAGCCGTTCGGCGACGGTGCCGCCAGCGCCTTGAGTCTGGGCCCGCAACTGCTCGAGCGCCCAGATCCGGATCAGCGTGGAGAGTGGCAGGTTCGCCTCCTCAGCGGCCTGCTGTAGCTGTCCTTGCTCCTCGGCGGATAGCCGCACGGACACGACTGTGCCCCGTCCGAGATTGGGACGGCTCACCGTGACGTGATCGGGCAGTTCCTCGGGCATCTCGTAGTCCTCTGCCGCCGCGCCCTCCTCGGCAAGCAGCTCGTTGATCTTGCTCATGGTTGCGCCTCCTCATAGAAGTTCTGGTCTCGTTGGTTTGCTATCCAGGCGTTGCTGCCCCACCACTCACCGTCAGGCTGCTCAGCCGGATCAGCGCTGGCATCGACGAGGATCACCGTGAGCACCGCCCTGGCCATGGCCGAGTAGCCGATCACCCTGACCGCGTGGCCTGACTGGCTGGCGGGATCGGGCATGAGCCAAACCGCGTGCGCATCGTGGACCGCCTCGTTGGCCCAGGCGGTTTCGACACCGTGTCGGGAGCGGACGTAGTCGCCACGCTTGCTCCAGTCGATTCGCTGCACACCTACATACTACTACATACCCCTACATCTCTGGCTGCGTCGGGGAATCCTTCAGTGGGACTCCGCCCAGGTCCGACCCGCTCCACTCGCTCGTTCCGGTAGAGGTCCTCGACATGCCCCACGAGCAGGGCCGTCCCGGCGCGCATGGTGACCGGATCCGCAAGGCGCTGAGGGTCCTCCCTCACGAAAAACCACCTCGACGAAGGATCAGGGCGTGCATCGCCCGATCACCGGAAGCGTCCCGGCGAGGTGAGGAACGGAGAGCGCGTCCGGGTTGACATGAGCTCCGAGCGATACGCGGTATGTCGCGGGTACCGGGATTGGGCAGCCTCGGCGGCCGCATCACCAGCCCCTCGGCCCTCGGTGATGGCGATCGCCTCGGCATAGGCGACGGCGAGCCGACGGCGGCCTGCGAGTACCGCCGTCGGTCTTTGTTTCCGACGATACGGTCGACTGCGTCCGCAGCCAGGGTCGTGCCCACGTCGACGAACTGCCGTCGCTTGGTGGCCGGGATCGCCGTGCCCTCGAGGACTTTCACCAGCAAGTCGCCGAGGGCCGGGCCGTGGCCCTCGTCGCGAGGGAACTTGGTAGATTCGTGGCTCTCGGCCAGCCCGTACATGAGCGACGAACGGAAGCGGCCCCGGTCGACGAGCGCCTCTGTGGCGACCAAGAGGCCGGCGATCACCGATCCGGCGAACCCGTCGCGACGGGTAGCATCGACTCCTGCGGTGAGAAGGATCGGGATCAGCACCTCCGCGGCGAGCGACGCTTCGGCGGCGCGAGGCAGCACTTCGGCGGTCGGAGCCAGTCCCTGGCGGTTTTCCTTGACGGCCGTTTCGAGCCGGCCCCCGAGGACGAGCAGCACGACTCGGAGCGGCGCAGGGATCTCGGCGCGACGACGGCCCTGCGCCAGCTTGGCGATCGTCGCCTCCTCGACGTCCGCCCGTCGGGCCGCGTCGACAACCTTCAGCAGACGGTCGAGAGAGGGCAGCGAATCCCACGCCTCCACCCGGGCGGCGACCGCATCCTGGAGCCGGGCGGCGTCGTGGGCTGTCACGGCCATGCGCTCGGCCAGTGCCGCCCGTTCCGCGCTCCGCTGCAGGCTCCGGAGCCCTTCCTCTCCGGCGGCGAGGGCCATCGCGTCGTCACCCTGCCGGCAAGCGGCGTCGAACCAGGCAAGGAAGTTCTTCCCGGCTCGCCGCCCACCGCTACGAGCAAGTTCCGCCAGGCCCGGCACTCCCTCCAACTGCTCGATCACCTCGAGCAGCAGCCGGTGCGCCCACTCGCCGTAGTCGCGATCGTC
>JBOGYN010000323.1:0-3293 GCA_050696855.1 Solirubrobacteraceae bacterium
GTGCTGGTGTGGCTCGGGCAAGAAATTCAAGAAGTGCCACGGCGCGTAAGCGCCGCCCCCGGGCCTGGCTAGGGCCTCAGCGCTGCTTCTGGTAGCGGACGCGCTCGGGGGTGATCACGTACTTGATCCGCACTTCGCCCGGCTGGCGAGCCGGGTACTCGTCCACTCCGAGGTACTTCTTGGCCAGGCGGTCGATGTGGTCATCGGCGTCGTCGCGGGTGCCGCGCGCGGTGCCGCGAATTTCGACGTACTCGTAGGCGTTGTCCCCCGCGTAGGCGATTACCGTGATCCGTGGGTCGCGCTCGAGGTTGTTCGGCCATTTACGGCCCTGGGCGCTGTTGACAGCGAGGACGCCATCCTCGAGGCTGATCCACACGACGGCGCCGTGAATCGAGCCGTCCTCGTTGAGCGTGGACACGACCACATAGTTGGCGGGTTCGAGGAGACCGCGGACAGCGGGATCTTCAAGGCTGGCCATGCGGGCAACATATCAGCCCCGGTTTGACGGCTAGGGTGCCCGGGGAATGATCGTCAGCAGATGTCCCCGGCGATGAACCTCGAACTGCACGGTGAAACCGCACGCGCCTTCGACGCCGTGCTCACGCCCGATGCGCTCGAGTTCGTCGGCGCCCTCGAGAACGAATTTGGCGCCCGGCGCCAAGAGCTGCTCGAGGCCCGGACTGGGCGTCGGGCCGAACTGGCGGCCGGTGGGACGCTGGACTTCCTCGCCGAGACCCAGGATGTGCGCGAGGGCGATTGGCAGGTGGCGCCCGCCCCCGCCGATCTCGCCCAGCGCTGGGTGGAGATCACCGGCCCGACCGAGCGCAAGATGGTGATCAACGCCCTGAACTCGGGCGCCGACGGCTTCATGGCGGACTTCGAGGACGCCAACGCCCCGACGTGGCGGAACATGATCGAGGGGCACATCAACCTGCGGGACGCGATCGAGGGCACGATCACCTACGACGGCTCAGACGGCCGCCACTACGAGCTCGTGCCCGACCCAGCCACACTGCTGGTCCGGCCGCGCGGCTGGCACCTGCCCGAGCGCCATCTGCTGATCGCGGGCGAGCCCGTGTCGGGGTCGCTGTTCGACTTCGGGCTCTACTTCTTTCACTGTGGGCCCCGACTGCTCTCCCGAGACAGCGCCCCGTACTTCTATCTGCCCAAGCTCGAGTCTCATCTCGAGGCACGGCTCTGGAACGACGTCTTCTGCTTCGCCCAGGATTGCGTGGGCGTCGATCGCGGGACGATCAAAGCCACCGTCCTGATCGAGACACTCCCCGCGGCGTTTGAGATGGAAGAGATCCTCTATGAACTTCGCGAGCACTCTGGTGGGCTCAACGCGGGGCGCTGGGACTACATCTTCTCGGCCATCAAGTGCTTCCGGGATCGGCGGGAGATGGTCCTCCCGGACCGGGGGCAGGTGACCATGACCGTGCCCTTCATGCGTGCTTACACCGAGCTGCTGGCCGCCACCTGTCACCGCCGTGGCGCGCACGCGATGGGCGGCATGGCCGCCCTGATCCCGTCGCGGCGTGACGAGCAGGCCAACACCAAGGCGCTGGACGCCGTCCGCGCTGACAAGCAGCGCGAGGTCGACCAGGGCTACGACGGGACCTGGGTGGCGCACCCTGATCTGGTGCCGGTCGCACGCGAGGTGTTCGCGCGGGGACTCAAGCAAGCGCCCAACCAGCTCGAGCGCCAGCGCGAGGACGTGCGGGCCAGCGCCGAGGAACTGCTTGATCTGGCCGGCACCCCCGGCGAGATCACCGAGGCGGGGCTGCGCACTGACGTCAACGTCGGCTTTCAGTACATCTCCTTCTGGCTAGGGGGCCGCGGCGCGGCGGCGATCGACTCGCTGATGGAGGACGCCGCCACCGCGGAGATATCGCGCTCACAGATCTGGCAATGGGTCCACCACGGCGCCGAGCTCAGCGACGGTCGGACCGTCACCGCCGAGCTCGTGCGTGAGATCCTCGACGAGGAGACGGCCAAGATCCATGAGCAGGTCGGCGATGATGTCTGGATCCAGGGCCAGCCCCGGCGCACCCGGGAGGTGTTCGAGCGCGTCGCACTGTCTGACGAGCTCGAGGAGTTCCTGACCCTGATCGCCTACGAGTACCTCGACTGAGCGCTCGCCGCCTCGAGCATCGTGGCCTTTCGCGTCATCTCCGGCGAGCAGCAGCAGTGGATCACCAGGCCCCGAGGACCGGCTCGGCTAATCGGTCAGGGCACCATCCAGGACAGGATCGAGCTCGACTGTAGGAGCACGAGCACGGCCATGATCAGGACCAGGAGCACGCTCCAGCCGACCACCTTGCGGAAAATGTCTCCCTCCTGGCCGGCGAGTCCCACGGCCGCCGCGCCGATGGCCAGGTTCTGCGGGGAGACCATCTTGGCCAGCACACCGCCCGAGCTGTTGGCGGCCGCCAACAGCGTCGGGGACAGGTTGGCGTGCTTGGCCGCCGCGACCTGGAGGGCTCCGAACAACGAGTTGGTCGAAGTGTCCGAGCCGGTCACCGCGGTCCCGAACCAGCCGATCAGGGGGGAGAGGAAGGCAAAGAAGGCTCCCGCTCCGGCCGCCCAGGTACCGAGCGTGATCGTCTGGCCCGAGAAGTTCATCACGAACGCGACGGCCAGGACCGAGCACACCGTGACCAGCGCCCATTTGACCTGGTTGAGCGTCTGCGCGTAGACCCGGATTGCCTGGCCGGGACGGACGCGAAGCACGAGCGCCGTGATCAGCCCTGACACGAGTAGTCCCGTGCCGGCGGCCGTAAGCCAGTTGAGCTTGAAGATCTCGCTGGTCGGGGGCTTGCCCTTGGTGCTGAGGATGTGCAGGCCCGGCCAGCTGAACTTGCTGGTCGCCATATCGAGCTGCTTGATCACCGGGTGCAGGCTGATCAGGCCGAGGATCACGATGATGATCAGGTAGGGCACAAAGGCCATGAACAGCTCCCCGCGGCGCGGCGGCGGCCCGTCGTTGGCCAGCACACGGCGTTCGAGCGCCGGGTCGCTGGTGCTAGAACCGGCGATCGCGGGCCGGTGGCCGGTGATCGTGACCGACTGGCCCGGCGACCAGACCTGGAGGAGCGCCACCAGCGCCGCCGCCGAGACCAGCGAGGCGAAGATGTCGGTGAGCTCGGTGGAGACGTAGTTGGAAACCGCGAACTGGACGACGCCGAAGGAGAAGCCGGCCACCAGTCCGGCCGGCCACGCCTCGCGGAGGCCGCGGCGGCCATCGACCATGAAGATCATGACGAACGGAACAATCAGGGCCAAGAACGGGG
>JBOGYN010000324.1:0-18086 GCA_050696855.1 Solirubrobacteraceae bacterium
GCTAGGAGACGGATCCGCAGGGGATGTGAGATGGCGCGCACCCAGCGTGGATCGTCGATGTTGGTGATCGGGTGCCGCTTCGCCATCGCGTGAAGCCTACGTGACCGCCCAGCGGCTCGAAACGACATGAGCTGGCCGCTGGCCCAGCGGGTCGCGGTCCGCCGGGGCCAGCGGCCGCTCGGTATCTCGCTACACGCCGCCGATCATGATCGATCCTCCCTTCATTGAGCGCAAGCCATATAGATGGCTTTTGTGTGGATGAGCTCGTCGAGCTGCTCGTCGATGACGGCGCCGGAGTGCTGGCCGCGTGCGTCGATTAAGCGCAGTCCGGCCTTGCCGGCGAGCTGTTCGACGCTGCTTCGGGGCCAGTGACGTTGTCGGTGCAGGCTCGTGCTTCGCTGCCATTGATTGCCGCCGGTGTGGGCAAACGTGTCGATCGTTACGTCGACCAGGTCGCCGGACTGGACCTCTGGCCCGCCAACCTCGGCGCTCCACGCGATGAAGAGGTCTCCTTGTGCCCAGACTCGGTCTTTCGCGAACTGGCCGCGGTATTGAGCGAGCGTGTTGAGGTCCCATACGGCGATTCCCCTGGGCGCCAGATTGCGCGCGAACCCGCGTAGGGTGGCCTCTAGCTCGTCCTCACGCAGCACATAGTTGACCGCGTCGTCAAGGCAAGTCAACAGGTCAAATTGCCCCATAACTGGCAGGCGGCGCATGTCGGCGAGCTTGAGCTCTGCCTGGGGAGCCTTTATGCGGGCGCGATCGAGCATCGCGGCCGAGATGTCACAACCGGTGACTTGATAGCCGCGGGCGAGCATAGGCAGAAAGCTCGCGCCGGTGCCGCAGGCGACGTCGAGCAGCCGCTGGCCCCCCAGCCCTTGCTCCACAGCGAGTGCCTCGAGGCGCTGCAGCCACTGCTCGTAGACGTAGCTACCCGTGATGATGTCGTATGCGGGGGCGATGGCTTGGTAGGCCTCGCGGGCCTGAGTGTCCAGCGGCACGGTTGCGGTCACCATGCATTGACCTGGCCGATCACTCAAGTGGTTTCATCAATCAGCATGGACCACCGCCGCCTGGCGCTCGAGCTGGATTGATGGCTCGGCCCTGGGTCCGCGCCGCGCTGACTGGGATTGGGAGCAGCTCCGGGCGGTCGCCCTGCGTGAGACGCGCCGGATGCTCGACCCGGATTCCGCTCAGGACGCTGCCCAGGAGGCGATCATGCGCGCATGGCGGAACGCGGGAAGCTGTGTTGGCCCCAATCCGTTGCCGTGGGTCAGGACGATCGCCCGCCGCGAGGCTCTACGGATCATCGCCCGGCGATCTCCTGACCGCCTTTGCGCCGATGACTATCCCGCAGCGGATGAGGACGCGGAGCTAACGCGCGCCGCAGACCGCGTCGACGTGGCTCGTGGCATGGCAAAGCTGGCCGACGACGAGCAGCGGGCGATACTCCTGCACTATTGGGCGGGACGATCAGATCGAGAGATCGCGACCATGCTCGACGCGCCCGTAGGCACCATCAAAATCCGCCTGCACCGCGCCCGCCACAAGCTCGCCCAAGGGCTCCGGTGATGCCGAGCGGAGGGGGATCTGGACGGCGAAAACCATCTAGCCGACTCGCCTGATTTCGGCTTTTCTTCCTCTAAAGCGCGTTGTGCGCAGCCGATCTTGGCCTGCCTTTTTGTCTAGCTGATCGTTGACAGCGATTGCTACGAAGCGTACGATCACTTCGAAGTCGGGGAGCAATCGCATTCGGGACTTCTTGGCTTCCTACAAGCGTTCTGCCTACTCCCTGAGAGGTGCACCATGATGGAGCCGATGTCTTCCTCCAGTACGTCGGACGACCGGTCGACGCGCCGCGCTGTCCTCGGTCGTTTTGGCCGTGTCGGTCTTGCTGCGACAGCCGGAGCGGGCATGGCTAGCCTGCTCGGCGCCGAGGGCGCATCCGCGCACTCACGGAGCAGTCGTATGCTCAAGTCGTCCCTCAGCTCGAACGCCGCGCCGAACTGCTGCACGACCTGCTACCGCGCCGAAGGTCATTGCGGTGGCCCCCACTGCCCAAACAGCGAATGTTGCTACCACTGCAACGGCTGCGGCTTCACGGGATACCGTTTGTTTCCCGCAGTCCTGCGCTTACGGGACGTACACGTACTGCCCGTAGAGCCGGCGTCTCGACGCAGGATCAGCACGTGACCGCGTTTCTGCTCGGAGTTCGATGGTTGGTGGCGGTGATTCTGCTCATTGCTGGCGTAACCAAAATTGGGGATGTCCAGCCTGTCGCGGAAGCCATCGCTCGGTACGGCGTGGTGCCGCGGCGTCTGATTCGCCCCGTGGCGATGCTGCTGCCAGCCGTCGAGGTCGCTCTCGCGGGAGCGCTAGCCATCGGCTTTGTGCCATCGGTCGCCGGCGGGCTGGCGGGCGTGCTCTTCGGAGGCTTCGCGCTCGCCATCGCATGGAACCTGCTCCGTGGCCGTCGCTTTGACTGCGGCTGCGGCACCGGCGGTGAATCAATGATCAGCTGGTGGCTGGTCTTGCGCGATACAGCGCTTGCCGCGCTAGGAGTGCTGATCCTCGTAGGGCCGTCCGGCGGGCTCGCCGTATGGCCTGCCCTGACCCTTCACTCTGCACACGGGCCCGTGGGTTCCACGCTTGTCCCGGTGCCTCTGATCGTCATCTTGCTGGCCTGTGCATGCCGGCTGACGAGCCCTTTGATCAGGGAATGGCGAACTCTTGGCGATACCAGGACTTCTCGCGGTCAATCACCAACGCCCAAGCTCTCTGGGAGCGCGTAAATGCCCACTGCATGGATCGTCCTGTTCATTGTTCTCTGGATTGCGGTGCTGGCTTTGCTGACGCTCGTCCTCGGTCTCAGCCAGCGTGTCAACGCAATGGAGAAACGAGGGTTCTCGATCGTCGAAGACGACCCGTTTGCCGGGATGCCCGCAGTTGGTACCCGAGCGCCCGTCGATCTGCCCGATGGGAGCCTCCTCATATCTCCCCATTCAGAATCCACGATTATGCTCTTCCTCAGTTCGACCTGCGAGCCGTGCAAAAGGCTCGGATCCTCTTTGCGTGAGGCTCATCTGGAGCGGGGCGGTCTGCGAGAGTTCCTCGGAGCCGAGATTGTGATCATCACCGATCCGCCCGGCTTCGAACTGTACGAAGACACGGGAGCCACGCGGCTCCTAGCTGACGACGACGGCGCAATCGCTCGTGGATTTGGGGTCAGGGCCACGCCGGTAGGAGTCGCAATCGATACCAACGGCATTGTGCGGGGCGTCGGGGTCACAAACGGCCTCGCCGACTTGGAGTCCTTGGCGGCTGCGTGCACTGACGTCGAACTCAAGGTGATCGCGGCTCCCTGACCAGAGGACCGTCACCGCTCTCGATCATTGGCAAGGCCCGCGACGAGGAGGTCTCGAGGCGGATGATGTCAGCGTTGACACCTTCATCGACCTGCCGGACATGTACGTAGCGGATGGATCTTGACGAGCGAGACCGGCTCCGCCAGATGTACGACGCCCATTACGGCGCCGTGTTGGCCTATGCGTTGAGACGCACCGCCAATGCGGAGGACGCAGGCGACGTGGTCTCTGAGGTCTTTCTGACGGCGTGGCGTCGGATCGACGCGGTTCCGGGCGGGGAGGCTGCGCGTCTGTGGCTTTACGGGACGGCGCGTCGGGTCATCGCCAACCAAACGCGAGCGATGAGGCGTCAAAAGCGGCTATCAGAACGCTTGGGACGTGAGCCGTCGCATTCTCCGCTCGCTGGAGATACCGCGGAGCCGGGGGCGGCCAGTGCAGCGTTTGCTGCGCTGTCTGCCGAAGATCGCGATCTCCTGGGACTGGTGGCGTGGGAGGGCCTTAGTCATCGCGAGGTGGCGGCGGTGCTGGGCTGCTCGGTCAACGCGGCCAAACTGCGAGCGCACAGAGCTCGGAGAAGATTCGCCGCCTCCCTGGCCGAAAGAGGCGCAACGCGGCCGCGACGGACGAGCCTGCGAGCGAGCGATCCGCAGGTTGCACAGGCCCCCGCAGAAGGATGAGATGAATGAAGATCGATTCGATCGAACAGCTGGTCCGAAGCATCGATCCTCTCGGTCAGGTCAATCCCAAAGATCTGTCGCGGAGCGGCAACTATGAGGCTCTGCTCGCGGACATTCTGGCCGCTGAGCGCCAGCCAACGAGGAGACCGCGCTGGCCGGTTGTCTTGCCGATGTTGGCGATTGTCGCGGCGGCGGCAGCGCTGGTCATTTTTGGCCCGGCTGGCCCGCTTCGCGGGCCCAGCTCGGCCCAAGCCTCTTCGCTGAGCTTCAGCACGTCTGGCGGGTACATCGTCGCTCGCGTCAAGGATCTCTATACGAGCCCGGCTCGTTATCGGGCTGCGTTTGCTGAGCACGGGTTGCATATCTCGCTGCTGGTGGTGCCGTCTGACCCAAGCATGGTCGGCTCGGTCGGTCTTGGCAGCGCGGATTACCGGGAGATCACGGCCAGCGGTCATCCCCTGGAGCTAAGGATCCCGAATCGTTTCACCGGTAGCGCGCAGATCGTTCTCGGCCGCGCGGCGCGCCCTGGCGAGCGCTATCAGCAGTTCCCGTCCAGCGACTTTGACCGGGGTCAGCCGCTGTATTGCACGGGGTTATATGGAGCAACCGTGAATCGAGTGATGGCCGTGATCCGCGCCCGTGGGTACGCAGTCGTCACCGCTCAGGGAGTAGGCAGCGCGATTCCAGGTCCGCCACCGGCCGGTGACTACGTGTGGGGGGCCGCTCCTTACGCGCCTGGCGTAATTGCGCTCACCGCCCGGCCCAAGCGTGCGCCGGCTCTAAGCAAGCCCGACGCGGCCGCAACCAACTGCTCTTCGGGACTGTCACACCGGTGAGCGCAGACTCGCCGGACCGCAGCAGCGCGCCAGCAGCAGCGAGCCGGTTGGTGAACGGTCAAGGCGTCGGAGTGTCGGTGCGCGAGCTCGTCAAGCGTTTCGGATCGGGGCCCGCGCAGGTGACCGCGCTGGACGGTGTCGACATCGAAATCGAAGCGGGAGCAGCGGTCGCGCTGATGGGCCCGTCAGGATCGGGCAAGTCCACGCTGCTGCACCTGATCGGAGCAATGGATCTCCCGACATCCGGAAGCGTTCGCGTCGGCGACGTCGACGTCGACCGCTTAGAGGGCGCCGCGGCCGCGAAGTACCGCAGCCGCCTGGGGTTCGTCTTCCAAGGCTTTCACCTCCTTGGGGCGCTGTCCGCGATCGACAACGTCCTGGTCCCGACGCTGCCATCAGGCCGCTCAAACGACTACGAAACCGAGGCTCAGGACCTGCTGGAACGAGTCGGGCTGGGTGATCGATTGGACGCTCTGCCATCCCAGCTCTCAGGCGGCCAACAGCAGCGAGTCGCGATCGCCCGAGCACTCGTTGGTGATCCGGACTTGCTCCTAGCCGACGAGCCGACCGGGAATCTCGATTCTGCGACGGGCTCTGACGTGACCGAGCTGCTGCTGACGCTCCGCGAGGAGCGCGGCACCACGCTCCTCTTGGCGACTCACAACCCCGCGATCGCCGGGCACCTTGACCGAGTGTTCCGGCTCGCCGACGGCAAGGCGCTTTGAATGCGACGCCGTCGAGCGAGCCGGTCAATCGCTGCGATGTCGCGCGCGCAGCTGCGACGCCGACCCGCGCGCGCGGTTGCGCTGGGCGCCGGTATTCTCGTCGCCGCTCTGAGCTTTGGTTTGTTGAGCTCAGAGACGGCCACCAGCAAGCTGCAGGTCAACCGGACGGTCAGCCAGAACTTTCGGGCGGCCTACGACATCCTGGTCCGCCCAAACAACGCACAGACACCGTTTGAGCGCCGCCACCACCTCGTCGACAACGGCTTTCTCTCGGGCCTGTTCGGAGGAATCTCGCTTGATCAGTACCACCAGATCGCGTCGATCCACGGCGTGTCGGTCGCCGCGCCCGTCGCAAACGTGGGCTCGTTCCTGCTCTCAGCCACCGTGTTTGTGCCGTTCCCGCCCTCGGTGCACCCGTCTCAGCGGACGGTGTACCGGATCGCCACCACATGGAACGTCCACCGAGGACTCTCGCGGTATCCCAGCGCACCGTCCTACGTGTACTACACCCCGCATCAACTGACCTTCACAGACGTCGAGGCCGGCACGGAGAAGGCAGGACCGGCGGGTCAGGCGCTTGATGTGTGTGGGGGCTGGTACCGCTCCCCCGAATTTCGGGGGAGCGGTGTTGGTCACGGCAACGGCGAGGTCCGCAACCCTTACGCTGCGGCACTGAAGCCGCTCCAGCTTTCCTGCGCATCGCCGAGCATTGCTGTGGCGGGAAATGCCGCCCGTCAGGGCCTGTCGTTTCTGCATCGCAGCCAAACCGCAGAGCCCGCCGGGGAGCTCGGCGCCTACGTCAACTTTTCCCTCCCAGTGTTGATTGCTGGCGTCGACCCAGCCGCAGAGCAGCAACTCGTCGGCCTGGGACGAGCCGTCACATCAGGCTCCTACCTTCAGGAGACCGGCGGGCTGAGCCGGCCGCATCCCGGCGCAGGTTTTACCGCCGGAGCGGCATTCGTGCGCACCTACCCGGTGCTCGCGAGCATCAACACTTTCCTCGATCAAGAAGCTCAGTTGCGCGTTGAACAGCTGCAACCCCCGGCTGGAGCGAGCGTCCCCAAGCTGCTCGCCAGCGGAGACGTACCCGCCGCCCTGTCCCGCCTCGGCAGCCGGACCGTCGGACGGGCGCTGGTTAGCCCGGATGAAGCCTGGCGATCGGAGCTCTCGCACTTCAACTCTCAGGTCTCCGCAGGTCTTGAATCCAATTACTGGCGAGTCTCTCCGACCACGAACGCGATCTCCCGCTCCGGGGTTGTTGCGCCGTCCATCGCCAAGAACGACCCGTCGGTCTGGACCGACACCAGCCCGACAGGAGAGTCCTACGGATTCTCGTTCGCCCCCCCGGGTGCCAACGACGTCTGGTACCGCCGGCTGCGAGCTTTCGGAGCGTCAGGCTCGGTCCGCCAGATCGACGGTCACCAGACGTTCATCAAGCCCTATCCGGCCCTGGTCGGGACGTTCAACCCGTCGCGCCTGCGTGGCTTCTCGCCCCTGTCAAAGGTCCCGCTGCAGACCTTCTATCCGCCTCAAGCCTCCGCAGGCGACGCGGCCGCTCGACGTGCGTTGGGGGCGAGCCCGCTTGGTCCGACAACTAACCTCGCCGGCTACCTCTCCCAACCACCCTTGCTCCTGACGACCATCGCTGGCGCTGTCGCCCTGGATAATGGCAATGGGGGGAGCTACACGACCTCAGGCGGGGGCTCAACGCAGCTCAATCAGGCCTACTCGGGGGCCAGCCCGGCGGCGCCGATCAGTTCAGTCCAGGTCCGCGTCAGCGGCGTAACTGGACCGGACGCGGTCAGCCTCGCGCGGATCAAAGCAGTCGCGCAACAGATCGCCATAGACACCGGCCTACGGGTCGACATCACCGCCGGAAGCTCACCTACGACAGTGCCGATCGGCTTGGTCAACGGTAACTTTGGCCAGCCAGCACTCAAGCTTGATCAGAGCTGGGTCAAGGAAAACGTCGACTCGGGGATCATCAACGCGCTCAACAACAAGGAACTGGTGCTGTTTGTCGTCTTGGCGGTCATCTGCGCGTTATTTGTTGCCAGCGCGACCCTCGCGAACGTTCGCCAGCGGCGGCGGGAAATCGCGGTGCTTCGAACCGTGGGCTGGCCGGTGAGATTGATCTTCTCGTTGATCGTTGGAGAGGCCGCGCTTGTGGGGCTGATCGCGGGCGTAGCCGGAGCGTTGCTCACGCTCTTGCTGGCGGTGGTTGGGTCCCTGGACGTGCCGACGCTTCGCGTCGCGTTGATCGTTCCGGTGGCGGTCGTGCTGGCGTTGGTGGCCGCGTTGTTGCCGGCGTGGCGGGCCACCAGGATCCAGCCGCTGGAGGCGCTTCAGGACCCCGTGTGGAGGAGTCGACGTCGCCAGCGGGTGCGTACGGTAACTGGCTTGGCGGTGGCGAATGTGGCTCGAGTACCGGGCCGGTCGCTGCTGGCGTTTAGCACGCTCGCGCTGGCGGTATCGACGCTAGCGCTCATTCTCGGGCTCAACGTCGCGTTTCACGGAGCGGTCGCGGGCAACCTGCTCGGCAACGTGGTGATCGTCAACGTCCGGGACGCAGACCTAATTACGACGGTGCTGGTCGTGCTGGTCGGCGCAGGCTCGGTCGCGGACGTGCTCTACGTCAGCCTTCAAGAGCGCCGCGCCGAGCTGGGAACGCTCCGGGCAGTCGGCTGGACAGAACGCGACGTGTTCATGTTGGCGATGCGCGAAGGGCTCCTACTCGGCGCCAGCGGCTCGGTGCTCGGTGCCGTCGTCGGCGTCGTCCTTGTCGCGATCCTGGGCGGTTCGGCAACTGCGGTCGCCGGTTCGGCAGTGCTCGCCGCTCTCGCTGGGTGCGCGGTCACAGCGCTAGCAGTTCTGGTCCCGATCAGACGGATCATCCGCGCGACACCGGCGCAGTCCCTCGCTACCGCGGACTGACCCCCGTCGACGGTGGTCATCGCCGAACTCCGCGCAGGGCGGCCGCCCGTGAGCGGCCAGTGGTACCACCGCGTTGTCTTCGTCGACCGGCGCGGCTTGGGTGAACTCTCGAGCGATCGCTCTCTCGAGTTGGCGGCCGAACCGGCTCAGGCTGCTTGGGATGTGCTGTTTACCCACCTGTGCGCTCCTCGCGCTAAGGACCCGGGCGCCCTCTCCCTGCCAAGCTCGACGGCCAGACAAGACAGGACGCGGCGCTAGGCCGTTGAGTCGTGTACTACGTAATCGCACGAGGGCGCTCGAATGTATCCGAACTATCGGACTGGACTGCGCAAACCAACCGTCGAGGCAACGGACCCGTGACGTGCGCATTCTTGACCGGCCGTCAGTCGCGAAGTCAACGCACGGCGAGCACCAGAAGCACGACAACCAGCGTCGCCGCGGCCAACACGACCGCGCTGATGATGATCGCCTGTCGCCAGCGCGCACTCTGTCGCCGGCGACCACTCTTTGAGGTTCGGAGGACCACCTTGTCGGCGCCGTGCTCCTCCACAAGATGTGCCCACAGGTGCTCGTCAAACGCCGCCATCGTCTCTCTCCCTTCCGTCGTTAGTCCTGAAATGAGAACCCCGCCAGCGCTTCCCGAGATGTTCGGAGCACCCGGCGCAGGCCAGCAGGCTGCGCCGCCAGGTGGTTCTTGTGAAGCGCATCCCTACCGTTAAGTTGCGAATTTGCGCGATCGCGTTACAAGTTACAACGGGTCCTTGTTCGTTCGGTTCGCCGGCGCAGTGCTGCGGGACGTGAGGGTCGGTGGTGGTCGTCTCTGTGCTGTCCGAGGTTTCGGTAGTAACGGCGCGGACGCCAGACTGCCGCATCCGGCGGCAGCCGCACCCTTTCAGACGGCAGCGAGCAGACCGCCCAGCGGCTCGTGGCCGGCTCGTTCCGGCTGCTCGTCCCGTCTTTCTCTACGAGGCGATCCGCCGCCTCGTTGACGGCGGCCATTCTGGCGCCAACGCGCCCGGGATCGCGGTCACGGCTAGCGCGATCGTGCTGATGCCCGGCCTCGGCGTGATCGTCCGCCGAAGCGATGAGTCTGCGCGTCACGTTTTCGGCTCAGGTGGCACTTCCGTGTGATGACCGCATCAAGTCCAACTCCGAGCGACGTCGAGCTGCTCGCGGCCGCCCAGGAGGATCCTGAGGCCTTCGGTGAGTTTTACCGGCGGCACGCTGTTGGGGTGGAGCGCTGGCTGCGAACGCAAACACCCGACTTAGCGACCGCGGCTGATCTGACCGCGGAGACATTCGCGCAGGCGCTCGCCAGCCTCGGTCGATTCCGCGGCACCACCGATGGCCAAGCTCTGGCCTGGGTGTTTGGAATCGCACGCAACCTGGCGCGTCGACTGCATCGCCGAGGCCGTTCCGAACTCGAGATGTGCCGCCGCCTCGGGATCCAACTTGACCACGATGAGAACGAACTGACGCACCAGGAGGCGCGGATCGACGCCCGGTGCGAGGCGTCCTCTCTGTCCGACGCTCTGAACACCCTGCCGGACGCCCAACGCCAAGCCCTGCAGCTCCGGGTGATCGACGAGCTCGATTACCGCGAGGCGGCCGCCCTCATGGACACCAGTGAACAGAACGCTCGCATTCGCGTGTCGCGTGCCCTGAAAACCCTCTCGCTGCGACTAAAAGGAGTCCACCGATGACCACCGAACACCAGTTGCCTGCGCATCTCGAGCGGATCGGCTGCCAGCTCACCGCCGCCGCTCATGATCTCTACGGACCGAGCGCTCGCCCCCACCGCCGGGCATGGCCGCCTCGCGCATGGGGCACCATCGCGCGGCTGCCGCGCGTCGCGATGGCCGGCGCAAGCGCCGGCGTGGCCGCCGCAGTCGCTGCCATCCTGCTCTTCGCGACGGCAGGCGCGCCGCCCGCCTACGCGCTGACAGCTAGCGGCAACGGCACGTACACGCTGACGATCAACCAGGCTGCGACCGCCATCCCCGCGCTCAACGCCAAGTTCAAGCAACTCGGCATCAACATGACCGTCATACCGGTGACGACCACGTGCACCGCGCCCAACAATGGTGTTCCGCTCGTCGGCGGCTGGCCGGCCTCCACCCTCAACCAGACCATCACCCTGGACCAGGCCAACATCCCGGCCGGCAGCCACGGCGTCATCGCCGTCTACCAAACGCCGTCCGGTGGGGTCGACCTAGACGTCGGCTCCGTCGACGGCAGCGGCCCCCTGCCCCCCTGCCTCAACCCCAACGACGTCGGCTACATGAAATAGGTCTCGACCTCGTCCGTAGGCACCTCAACCAACGCGCAGTAAGCATCAGGTCGGACCGCCAGCTCCTCCTTTCGAGAGGGCGGCGTCCCCCGAGCAGCATTCGCTCTTCGGGGCGCACATAACAGCAGCAAGCCTCGGGTGCGCGACGGCCACGTTGGCCGGACGTCCACCGCTGACGCAGCGATGGCTAGCCCGGCGACCCGCTCCACAGCGCCCTCTCAGTGGGATGGGTCCGAAGCGTTATGTACGTTGCCGCGGACCGAACTCCCGCGAGGAAGGGCGTAGCCGCGGGAGGCCTTTACCAACTCTCCGGCCCTGGTCAGATTGGAGAGCAGTTTGGAGATCGAGTCGCGCGGGCGGCCCGTCACAGCCGCCAGCTCTCCTGCCGTCATCGCCCCACCATCAGCGAGCGCACTCAGCACCGCGCGTCGGGTCTCTCCCGCCGCCGCTCGTCGACGAGGCTGGGATGACCGTGCGCGCGTCAGGGACCTGCGGCCTTGGGTTCGAGTGTCGGGTTCGGCCGGGGCCTCGAGCACGTCAAGGGCTGCCTGGAGCCGCTCTGCATCCTCGCGAGCTTCTCTTAGCCGCTCGCTGATCCTTGCCCGTAGCTCGTCGGTGGACATCAGGGAAGCCTATCCACGTCGTCCTGTACAAGCGGCCGGATGCTGTGTTGAGGAGATCGAGGCGGGGACCAGGCGCTAGAGAGCCAGGCTCGGGCTCTTATCGAGAACTCAACGTCATCGCCGCTACCGACGTGATTGCTGTCACGCACGTTCTCAGCGGAAACCGACGTAATCGCCGGAGCAAGTTATATGCTAAAGGGGTGCTTACGCACCCCTCACGCACCGATGTGGCCGCCTGGGCTCGCGCCCTGACGGGCGCTGCGGCGGCACGGATCGGGTCCCGCCCGGCGGGCGGGTCGCTGCGCTGGGCAGGGGGGCCGCGCGCGTGAGCGCCGTCCCCGGCAGCGGTCCGCTGGGTCGCTCCCGGCGAGACCGACAGGAGGTCCCGCGCCACGCGAGCGTGAAGGTCCGGCTGTCAGAGGATGAGCGCGCGCAGCTACGCGCGCGAGCGGCGGAGCTCGGCGTGTCGGTGCCGCGACTGATGGTCGAGTCCGCGCTGGCGCGCTGGGACGGCCAGACGGCGACCGAGCGTCGACGGGAGCTGGCGGAGCTTTTTGAGATCCGCCGGCTGTTGGCGACGGTGGCCAACAACGTCAACCAGCTCGCCCGGGGGGCGAACATCAGTGGCCAGGTCCCCGAGCACGACCGTCTGCAGCGGACGCTTCGCGACGTCGACGAGGCGGTCGGCGAGTTGCGGGCGGTGACGGGGGCGCGGCGGTGATCCCGAAGATCACCAGGGGCGGCAATGCGCGGGGCGTGCTGCTGTATCTGATCGGTCGGGGGCGCAACAACGAGCACATCGACCCGCATCTGGTGGCCGGGTCGCCCGAGGCGATGCGCCTCGCCGGCGATCGGCGATTGGACTCAAAGGAGCGCGACGCCGCGCAGCTGGCCCGGTTTCTTGATGAGCCGCGCGAGACGTTCGGGACCGAGGTGCGGATCGCCGAGCGCGACCAGAACGGCACGGTGGTCGGATCGCGTGACGCGCACGTGTGGCACTGCTCGCTGTCGCTGCATCCCGAGGAGCCCGCGCTCAGCGACGAGCGGTGGTCAGAGCTCGCCGCGCGGTTCATCGCCGAGATGGGGTTCGCCGGCGAGCCGGCGCCGGCGCAGTGCCGGTGGCTAGCGGTCCGCCACGGCGAGTCAAAGGGGGGGTCTGATCACGTGCACCTGGTCGTTGGGCTGGTGGCAGAGGACGGATCGCGGGCGAGCGTTCACTACGACCGCCCGCGTGCCCAACAGGCCGCGCGCAAGCTCGAGGCGCAGTTCGGGCTGCGCGCGTTGGAGGCTCGGACTCGCGGCGCCGGCAGCCGGGGGCTGGAGCGCGGTGAGATCGGCGCTGACCGGCGCCGGCGCGGGTTTGATGTCGGCGATCGAGGTGAGCACCCCGAGCGCTCAAGCCGCCAGCGGTTAGAGCGGGTGGTGAGGGCGTGCGCGGGCGCCAGTCGCAACGAGAGCGAGTTCATCAGCCGCCTGGCGGATCAAGGCGTCAAGCTCCGCGCCCGCTACGGACCCGGCGGGCGCGACACTGTCGTGGGCTACTCCGTCCGCTTGGAGGGTCCGGCGACCGGGCCGCAGCGCACGGTCTGGTATGGGGGTGGGCGCCTGGCACGCGATCTTTCGCTTCCCGCGCTGCGGCGCGGCTGGGGTCAGGATCACAGCGAGACCGCTCGGGCGGTGCCGGCGTGGAACCCGGATGCCGCCCGACCACCGCGGTCCCGGGAGCAGCAGCTCTCAGAGCTCGAGGACCGAGGCGTCATGTGGCACCGCTGCTCGATGGAGATCGAACGGGTACGCGAGCAGCTGCGCGCAACCAGTCGAAACCCGGACGCCGCCGCTCACGCGGCCCGGGAAGGCGCGGCCGTGCTCGCCGCCTGGTCGTTGACGATCGAGGGTCAGCAGCCCGGCGCGCTGGCGCGCGCCAGCCGACAGCTCGCCCGATCCGCCGAACGGCGCCCGCAGCCAAACACCGGGCCACCACGGCAGGCGGTATCGCGGGCGTCGGGGCTGGCACTGTTCATGCTCGCGCAGGGCCGCCCAGACAGCGCGGTCGGCTGGACGCTCGTCTGGCGCGAGGTCGGGCTGCTCGGCCGCGACCTCGCGCGCGCGCACCAAGCCCACGGCGAAGTTGACCGCGCCCAAGAGCTCCACGCGGAGTTCGGCGCCGAGCTTGACCGCGTCCGGGCCAGCCTGCCGCAGGTACAATCGAAACAGCTGTTGGACAGCGAAACCGAAGCAGCGCAGCGAGCGATGAAACCGCTTGCGCCGCGCGAGCGGCCGGTGAAGTCGACCGACCGGGCTGTAGAGGACGTCGAGGCGGTCAATCGACTGATCGATCTCACCCGTAGACGCCGGCCACGGCAACGGTGACCGGCATCGCAGGGACAGACTCCGGACGGGTCGGTTCTGCGTTTGACAACGTCCTTGCTTTCGGTCGCCGATCGAGGAGCGGCAGCCGGCGGTTGGTGATGTCCTGCTGCTGTGCGCGTGCCCTTGCGACAGCGCGGCCGGAGTCTTCGATCACTTCTGCTTCGACTGGCCGGCTGTGTGCAGGGCGTCGCCGACTCGGGAAACGCGGTCCGCCTGGGCGACTATCGCTTTGCCTCGCGGAGGGGCAGCCTCGTCGCAGCGACCATCGAGACCGCTCCGTTTGCTCAGGACCACCAGCGTCGAGGAGGCAACCGGAGAGGTCCGCAACCCCTGGCGAAGCGGTCGTCTGACCGCGGCGAGGTGGCGCGCACCCCAATCGTTCCCGAGCAGCAACGCGATCGAACCCGTCCCACGCTTCGGATTCGAGATACGTGCTATGCCGTTGCCCAGCACGCAGGCTCCGACCGTCGCGGAGCCCCCGCTGCTGCTTTGTGCGGTTGGGCTTCCTCGTGCATTATGCCTCGATCAGCTGTTCTAGCCAGCGGGCGATCGCCTGTCCGATTTGGGGGCCTGAGTCTTCTTGGATGAAGTGTCGGCCGGGGACGGTGACCTCGGTTTGGTTAGGCCAGCTGCGGCAGAGGTCGCGCGCGGGGCCGGTGAGGACTTGGCCGGGGTCGGCGTTGATGAACAGCTTGGGGAGGGGTGAGCTTGCTAGCCAGTCGGCGTACTGCTGCATGGTGTGGGTGACGTCGGGCGGGTCGCCGTCGAGCGGGATCTGGCGCGGCCAGGTGAGCGTCGGGCGGCGGTTCTCGCCGGCAGCGAGGTAGGGCCGCCGGTACTCTGCCATCGTTTGCTCTGACAGGGGCTCGAGCACGCCCGCGGGGAGGATCTGTTCGACGAACATATTCTGCTCGAGGATCATCTGCTCGCCCGCGGGGGAGCGCAGCGCGCGGAACAGCTCGGCGGCCTGCGGCGGGAGGTCGGCCCACCGCCCGGGCGCGACCGGCGCCTCCATATAGGCGATGCCGCGCACCGCGTCTGGGTGTCGTCTGGCCCAGTCGAAGGCGAGCGCGGCGCCCCAGTCGTGACCGACGAGGGTGACGTTCGTGGTCGCGCGGACGCCATCGAGCCAGCCGTCGAGATAGTGGCGGTGCTGGGCGAATGTGTAGGTGCCGGGGCCGCTGTCGGGGAGCTTGTCGCTGTCGCCCATCCCGATCAGATCGGGCGCCAGGCAGCGCCCCTGCCCGGTGACTTCGGGCATGACGTGGCGCCAGAGATATGACGAGGTGGGGTTGCCGTGCAGGAACACGATCGGGTCGCCGGTGCCGGACTCGACGTAGGCGATCTGCGCGTCGTTGACGGTCACGTGCCGCTTGTCTAGGTAAGTCATGGTTCCTCGTTTCGGGTTGAGTGGTGGGGGGGCGGGCGGGTGAGCGAAGCACCGCGCTCCGCTCGCCCGCCAGATGGTGGTCGTGCTGATGGTCACGCCGGCTGCGGTTCCAGCAGCGCGACGTCAGCTTGGTCGACGGTGGCCTGACGGCGGCTGCCGGTGGCGATCGCGGCGAGGATCCCGATCGCTGACAGGGCGACGGCAGCCCAGATTGCGGGTGTGAAGCCGTTGAAGAACGCGTGTGGGCTTTGGTAGCCGCCGTGGTGGATGAACACGCTGGCCAGGACGGCAACGCCGACGACCCCGCCGAGCTCGCGGATCGCCGAGTTGACCCCGGACGCGACCCCCGCCTCTGAGAGCGGGACCGAGCTCATGATCGCCGTCGCGACGGTCGGGAAGCAGAACGAGGTGCCGATCCCCGCCACTGTGCAGGCGGCGCCGAGGGGCAGATAGTCGACGCCGGGGGCGGCGATGCTCGCCACCCAGGCGTAGCCGGCGGCCTGCAATACCAGCCCGCAGACCATGAACGGACGGCTGCCGTAGCGCTCGGCCAGCACGCCGGCGACCGGTGCGATGAACATCGGCGGCAATGTCCAGGGCAGCAGTCGGATCCCGGCTTGCAGCGGTGAGTAGCCCATCCCGGTCTGCAGGAGCTGGCTCATCAGAAACAGCGCGCCGAAAAGGCCGGCGTACATGAAGAAGCTGACCCCGTTGGCGGCGGTGAACGTGCGGCTCTTGAACAGGACCGGGGAGACCATCGGCGCCTGGGCGCGGCGCTGCCACGCAACAAACGCGGCGATCAGGACCACGCCGCCGCCGAGCGCGACGATCACTTCGGGGCTGCTCCAGCCGGCGGTGTTAGCGCGGATTGCTCCCCAGGTGAGGCCGAGCACGCCGCCGGCCGCGAGACCGAGCCCGGGTAGATCCAGGTGGGGTCGCGGGCTGTGGCTCTCGGTCAGCCGCCGGGCGGCGGTCGGGATCACGGCGAGCCCGATCGGCACGTTGAGCCAGAAGATCCAGTGCCAGTCGATCCCGGAGACGACGGCGCCGCCGATGACCGGACCGGCGGCGACGGCCAGGCCGACGATCCCGCCCCACAATCCGATCGCCGCCCCGCGCCTCTCAGCCGGGAACGCCTCGCAGATGAGAGTCAGGGTCAGAGGCGTGACGATCGCTGCGCCGGCGCCCTGCAGCGCGCGTGTGGCGATCAGCGCGTGCGCGGTCGGTGCTAGCGCCGACGCGGCTGACGCGACGGTGAACATCAACAGGCCGACGCAGAACATCCGCCGGCGGCCGAACCGGTCGCCGAGCGCCGCGCCGGTCAGCAGCAGGCACGCGAACGCGAGGTTGTAAGCGTTGACCGTCCACTCCAACGAGCCGAGGCTGGCGTGCAGATCAGCGCGTAGAACCGGAAGCGCGGTCGTGACGACCAGCGTGTCCAGGGCGGTCATGAACGCGGCCAGCCCCGCCAGGAGGATCGTCCAGGTCCGGTTGGGCGGTGAATCGGGGTGAGAACGGGTCTGCATCGGGTGCCTCCTCGTTGAGGGCGGTGGGTTGTCGCTTGAGACCACGAACGAACCGCCCGGTTGGGGACACCGATCGCCGCGTCAGCGTCAGAGCTGCTCGATGCGGCGCTGCAGGAACCTGCGCTCGGGCTCGCCCGAAACGCGCTCCAGCGCAGCGCCGAACGCGGCCTTGGCCTGATCGACTCGCCCGAGGCGCGCGAGCAGCTCGCCACGGGTCGAGTGAAGATATGGATAGCCGTCGAGGTCGAGGGAGTCGACGATCGCCAGTGCCCGCTCGGGGTCGCCGGCCTGTGCGATCGCGACCGCGTGGTTGAGCTTCACGACCGGTGAGCCGGTCAGCGCCACCAGCCGGGCATAAAGCTCAGACAGCTCGTCCCAATCGGGGTCCGGCGCGATCTGCACGGAGTCGATCGCCGCCTGCATCACGTACGGGCCCCGGCCGCGCAGTCCGATTGCACGGTCAAGCCGCCCGCGACCCGCGGCAATCATCTCAGCGTTCCACAACGACCGGTCCTGGTCTGCCAGCAGCACGAGATCGCCGCTCGAGTCAAAGCGGGCCGCGCGCCGCGCGTTCTGGAGGAGCATCAGGGCGAGCAGGCCGTGCGCCTCGGGCTCATCGGGCATCAACGCCGCCAGCAGCTCGCCCAGGCGGATCGCCTCGGCGGCGAGATCCACCCGGCCGCCGCCGTACCCCTCGTTGTAGACCAGATAGATCACCGCCAGTACGGCTCCCAAGCGGTCGGGGAGCAGATGGTCGGCAGGGACCGCGAACGGGATCCCGGTCGCCTTGATCTTCCTCTTCGCGCGGCTGAGACGACGTTTCATCGTCTCCTCGGCGACCAGGAACGCACGGGCGATCTCCTCGGTGCTCAGGCCACCCAGCGCCCGCAGGGTCAGCGCCACCCGCACCTCGGTCGCCAGCGCGGGATGGCAGCACATGAAGATCAGCTCGAGTCGCTCATCCGCGATCACGGTCGGTGGGTTCTCGATCTCGTCCATGCCGTCCTCGGTGCCCTCTCCTGCAACCTCGAGCTGCTGGGTCTTCTCCGCCAGCGTTCGCCGCCGGCGGATCAGGTCGATCGCGCGCCGCTTGGCGGTGGTCGTCAGCCACCCACCCGGGTTCGGCGGCGTGCCCTGCACAGGCCAGCGCTCGGCGGCCGTCGCGAACGCGTCCGCGGTGGCCTCCTCGGCGAGGTCCAAATCGCCGAGGAAGCCCACCAGCGAGGCCAGCACACGGCCCCACTCCTCGCGGAAGACCCGGTCAAGCAGCGCTAGCCCCCCGGGCGGATCACGGCCGCACCCTCGACGATCGGACGGACCTCGACCGCGCCACCCATCCGCGCCGACGGA
>JBOGYN010000325.1:0-11535 GCA_050696855.1 Solirubrobacteraceae bacterium
TACCGGTGCGGCGATGGACAACTACCTCAAGCTGGTGCGGTGGCCGCTCGATGCGGCGACCCGCTTGCTCCCGGGCGAGCGGGTGGGGCCGCGGGCGGCGGCCCGGCTGGGAATCGACCGCCTCGACGCGACGATCCGCGGGCTGGTCGGTCGGGGTCTTGGTAATGACGCCTTGCGTCACTCATCGGGCCGGCGGGCCGAGGCGGCCGAGCATCGCGACCATGCCCTGCGCCTCCGGCGTCAGGCCCAGGACGAGCTCGCTGCGGCTCAGGAGCAGCTCGAGGAGGCGGACGATGCCGCCGTTGCCCAGCGCAAGCGGGCCACGGCCAAGGCCAGTTCGCGCAAGAGCCAGGCGAGCCAGCGGCGTCAGGAGAAGGTCAAGCAGGCGCGCAGTACCGAAGCCAACCAGCGGCAGGCGGCTCAGGTTCGCGAGCAGCGCTCGGCCGACAAGATCGAGGCCGAGGAGGCCCGCGACCTCCTCCCCGCGGTTCGGGAGCAGGCCCAGGCCGCCCAGCAGCGGGCTGATGCGCTGGACGAGCGCGACGAGGCCGAGCGTTTGGGGGCCGCCGCCGCTCGGGTCAAGCGCGCGCGCAAGCTGGATTGATCGGGCCGGCTGAGGGCTCAGCGCACGCCGATCAGATCCACGACGAAGACCAGCGTCTCGTCGGGGCCGATCACGCCGCCGGCGCCGCGCTTGCCGTAGCCGAGCATCGGTGGGATCGTGATCCGGCGCCGCCCGCCGACCTTCATGCCCGCCACGCCCTGATCCCAGCCCGAGATCACCTGGCCGCGGCCGAGCCCGAACTTGAACGTGTTACCGCGGTCCCACGAGGCGTCGAACTGCTTGCCCGTGGACCACGAGACCCCGACGTAGTGGACTTCCACCACCTTGCCCGCCACCGCTTCATCGCCCTCACCGGCGACGATGTCGTCGAGCTCCAGTTGGTGGGACGGCGCCTGGGCGGCAGGGATATCGACGGCGGGCTTCTCGCTGATGTCCACCCGCGCACCGTAGCGTGACCGACGGGCTGCGTGGTCGCCGCTGGGCATCTGAGCCAGCCGCGTGGCCCTGTCACGCCGGCCTCGCGACCTCGCAGAGCCGGTTGGCAGCGACATGAGGGCGGCCTCGTAGCGGCCTAACCGGGCCGACGACGCCATCGCACGCTGAGCGCGGGGATGGCCAGCAGGCTGAGCAGGGCGCAGATCAGCAGCGGGGTACGAAAGCTCCGCGTCACAGCGCTCTGGACCAGCGTCCGGACCTGCCCCTCGAGCGCGGTTAGATGAGCCCGCGTCGCCGGGTCGGCTCCGGCTCTCGCACGGGCGAAGGGCGGCCTGAGGTCCGGCAGTTCGCTCGCCGGCGCCTTGGCGCTGGCCGCCTGAAGCCCGGCCCCGAGCTGAAACTTGGTGGCCAGCGAAAGCGGAGCGCTGATGACGGCGCGGAAGATGGGTGGCGTCGCCCGGGCTGGGGCGGCGTCGAGCTGGTTGACCAGGATCGGGGTGAGTAGAACCAGGCCGAGCACGAGTCCGCCTTCGCGAGCGGCCACGGTGCGGGCCGCTCGCGCCACGGGCAGGCCGGTGGTGCTCAGGGCGACGCGGGTCAGCGCGGGGAAGGCAAGTCCGAGCCCGGCGCCGCACAGGCCCAGCGCGATCAGCGCCAGCCCAACCGCGCGGTGGGCGGCGAGCGCCAGGATCACGAGGCCGAGCGCGAGCACGACCGCTCCCGCGCCGCCGGCCACCCGGGCGGGACGCTCGGTCACCGCCCGCTCGGTGATGACCGTGGTGAGCGGGATCACGGCCAGAACCGCCGCCGCCCCGAGTGGGCTGAGCTGCCAGACGTTGATGAGCAGGACGGTGGCCAGGAACAGGGCTCCGATCAGTCCGGCCGAGATCAGGCTCAGGGCCAGGTTGGCGAGGGCCGGCGGCGTTCCGGCTCTTCCGGCCGGCTCAGTCAGTGCAGCGGTATTTCCTGGGGTGGCGGCGTGACGTTGGCCGTTGGCCGGGTCAGAACCCAGGTGCCCGGCCACCGCCGCCAGTGCGGCCGCGGCCGCCACCGGAGCTTGGGCGAAGAAGATCGCCCGCCAGTCGAAGACCTGCGTGAGCACCCCACCGGCCGTCGGACCGACGCCGGCTCCGAAGGCGGCGGCCACGGCCCAGGAGCGCAGCTGCGGGTTGCCGCGAGCGCTAGCCCCGGCGCGGCCGCCGGCGCGGTCACCGGCGGGGCGACGAAGGAGGGGGAGGGAAGCGCATAGCAGGACGCCCCCGCCCACCCCCTGTAGGCACCGCCAGACGATCAGCAGCGTCAGGCTTCCGGCCGCGGCCGAGCCCAGCGACGCAAGTCCGAACACGCTCAGCCCGGCCACCAGCGCCCGCCGGGAGGCCAGCCGCGAGGCGACCGGAAGCACGGCGAGGGTGCTCGCGATCAGAGCCAGGTTGTATGCCGTGATCACCCAGGTCACGTGCGAGATCGAGGTGTGCAGACGGACCACGATCTGGGGCAGGGCGAGGACGGCCACCGAAGCGTCCGCGAACGCGAGCGCGATGGCCAGGCCAACCGCCCCGTCGGCCCAGCGAGAGCCCGGGGAGGGGGAGATGGTCGGTGTTGTGCTCGCGGTCAGGGCGGGGAGGCTACGCAACCGCGGGGTAGGAGTAGCGCTGCCCGGGTAGTCCTCGGCTATGCCAACCATGACCATCCCCTCGTGCTGGGCTCCCGCGCTCGAGGTTCCCCAGCCGGTCGAAGCACCGACGCCGGTCGTCCCTGATGCTCCGGTCACGCCGATCGATCCCGATCCGGGCACCCCCGCTGACCCGGGCCAGCCCCCGAGCGTCCCTGCCCCCGTGGAGCCGGCCACGCCCATCGATCCCGATCCCGGCCCCGAGCCGGATCCGGAGCCCGATCCGCGTTCCTGGGAGACCCACTAACCGATCGCGTCGCCACTGGACACGGGCAACTGACTGGTCCGAAGGTCGCTCAGGGTGGCGATCGGTGGCCGCTCCCCGACCGGGATGGCGGCCACGGAACCGTCATCCCAGGGCCGCAGATAGGCCCCGGCGATGATGGCATCGGGGCGACCGCAGCGTCGCTGCACGGCGGCCAACACCGCGTAGGCCATCTCGCCGAGGGAGCGAAGCGACTGGTGACGGTTCTGACGCATCCCCAGGTCGCACTCGGCCAGCGCCGACAGCCCCTCACGCCGAAGAGCATCGATCAGCATCGCGATCTCGACCCCATAACCCACGGGGAAGGGAACCGCCTCCAGCAGCGAACGGTGGGCAGCGAGCTCCCCGGCCAGGGGCTGGGCGAAGCCGGCCAACCGGGGCTCGTGAAGGTTGATCAGGGGGCGGGCCATCAATTCGGTGACGCGCCCGCCCTCGTTGGCGAGGACCTGGCCACCGGCCGCCAGAGGGCGCTCGAAGGCGCCCTTGACGAGCTTGATCTCCCGGTCGGCGAGGATCGGTCCGAGCAGTCCGACCAGGTGCCGGGACGATGGATCGCGAGTGTCGCCGTCGAGGAAGCAGACAATTTCCCCACCGGTGGCGTGCAGCGCGCGCCACATAGCGTCGCCCTTGCCCCGCGCCGGTCCGAGCTCGGCCGCGACCTCATCCTGCTGGATGACACGGGCCCCCGCCCGGGCGGCGGCCCCCGCGGTGTCGTCCCGCGAGCCGGCGTCGATGACCACGAGCTCGTCGATCACCCCGATCTCCCGCAACGGCCCGACCGCCTCGGCGACCACGGCGCCGATCGTTTCCGCGCACTCCTTCGTGGGGATCACCACGGCGACGGTCCGCCCGGCCTTGTTGGCCAGCAACGCCGCGGGATCGAACTCGTCGGCTCGGAAGCGACGGTGCTCCAACCACCGGGAAACCTCGAGATCGACGGCGAGGCCACGCGAAGCTCGTCCTCGAGAACGCGCCGAGGTCCGCACCCGGACGTCCCGGGTGCGCAGGATCGGCACCGCGCGCTCGTGCAGGCGGGTGGCGAAGGCGGCGTCCTCGAGCGCCTGAAGCGGTTCCAGACCGCCAACGTGACGATAAGCGGCGGCGGTGATCCCGATCGAGGCACCGGCGAAATGATGGTGCTCGGCCGCCGGGTCGAGTTCCCGGACGCGGTCCAGCCGATCGACGGCATCGCGCTCGCGTCGGCGGCGGACCCCGACGGGCAACTCAGTGCCCTCATCCGGATCTAGCTCGACCAGCCCCGCTACGGCTCGCGCGCCGGCGCGCACGTGGTGCAGCTGGCGCTCAAGCCAGTCCGGCTCGGGCTGCGAGTCCGCGTCGGTGGAGGCGATCAGCCCGTCGGGCTGCCCAGCGGCGAGCAGCCGCTCAGCCGCCAGATCCATGCCCAGGCGGCGGGCCGCGCCTGCCCCGCGGCCCGGTCCGATCACCATGCGTACCGCCAGGCCGAGCTCGGCGGCGGCCAGCCCGGCCCGCGCCGGCGTCGCGTCCTGACAGTTGTCGAGCACCAGGATCGTCTCGAAGGCGTGGACACCGACGGTCTGCCCGGCGAGCGCCCGCAAGCAGGCATCGATCGTCGCTTCTTCGTCGTGCGCGGGAATCACGATCACGCTGCTCAGTTCCATGCTGTCCCCTGGGTGATCAGGTCGCGCCCGCGCTCGTAGGCGTCGTCGGACTGGTGCGCGAGCACGCCGACCAGCTGTCCCCCGTGCCCGTACCAAGCCACAAACGCTCCATTCTGTCCCGGCTCCCAGCGCACCGCCTCGAACCCGTCACCCCAGCCTGAGTACTTGAGGGTATGGCTGCCGATCGTGGACCAGAAGCCCGGTGCCTCAGCCCAGCTGACGTCACGCCCGGCGGCAGTCTGTCCGGCCAGATCGCCCTGGCCGAGCGCGTCGCCCCAGTGCTCAACGGCGACCGCGCGCCCAGCGGCGGCGTTCTCAGCCAGACAGACGTCCCCGGCGGCCAGGAGCCCCGGAACCTCCGTGCGCATGTGGGCGTCGGTCGGGACTGCGCCCTCCTGGAGGGAGAGGCCGGCCTGAGCGGCGAGCTCGGACCGGGGACGCACGCCGACCGCCATGATCACGAGGTCGCCGGCCGGGCGTTCGTCTCCCGCGATCACCGTGAGGCGGTCGCCCGCGCGTTCGATCGCGTCAACGCCCGACCCGAGGCTCAGGGAGACGCCGAGCGCCTCGAGCCAGCGCTGGATCTCCCCGGCCGCCTGCTTGCCGAGCCGGCCGACATTGGGCGCCAGCTCATCGGAGATCAGGGTGACGCGATGTCCGACCATGCTCAGCGAGGCGGCGATTTCGCACCCGATGAAGCCCGATCCGATGACCACGACCTCGGTGCGACTGCCCAGTCGCGCCCGCAGCTCGTGGGCGTCCTCGAGCGAGCGGAGCGTGCGCACGCCGGGGTCGTCGGCGCCCAAGATCGGCAACCGAGTCGGCTCGGCGCCCGTGGCCAGGAGGCAGACGCGGTATTCGATCTCGCGGCCGCCGGACAGGCTCACCCGGTGCTCCGGGCAGTCGAGGCTGACGGCGCGCCCTCCGATCAGCGCGACCCCGTGTTCGGCGGGCCACCGCTCGGACTCCAGGATGATGTCTGCAGCGGAGACTTCGCCCCGCAGCAGCTCCTTGGAGAGCGCGGGCCGCGTGTAGGGCACGCGTCGCTCGTCGGTGACCATGGCCACCGAACCCGGGCCGCCCGCCCCGCGATAGGCCCGAGCCGCCGAGAGCGCGGCGGGCCCCCCGCCGACGATCAGCAGCTCGTGGGTGTCAGGGTCACTCACGTCCGCTCCAGCACGTCGAGCAGGTAATCCTCGGTGGGACTCGAGGTAAGGAGGGTCAGCCACGGCCGCGAGCGCAGCCGGTCGTGGACCTCGGCGGCGGTGAACGGACGCTCAGGGCCGCCGGGCCGCCAGTGGACCGCGACCATCCGGGCGCCCGGCGCCATCCGCATTGTGAGGGACGTGAAGGTGGCCTCGAGCACCTCGGCGGGTAGGTAGTAGAGGATCTCCGAGGCCACCACGAGGGTGTAGGCCCGGACCGGGATCGCGGCCGGAAGCTCGCCCAGTACGACCTCGACCGCCGCCTCGTCGCGCAGGCGAGCCCGGGCTTCCCGGACGGCCGTCGGAGCGGCATCGACCGTGACCAGGGAGCGGCAGCGTGGAGCGAGCATGGCGCTGAACACGCCGATCGACCCGCCCAGCTCCAGAGCAGAGTCAAACGGCCCGGGTCCGCACGCGGCCAGGGTGGCTTCGTACTTGCCCCGCTCGTACTCCGAGCTCCGATAGCCCCAGGGATCTGAGTCGGCCCGGTACCGGGCCTCGAAGTCAGCGGTGGACATCGAGGTCATCGCTCCGCATCCGCATCGAGCTCGGCCTGTCCGGCGCGGGCGAGCAGCGGATCGAGGCGATGTTGAAGGAGGAAGACCTCGAGATCGCGCCGGGCGCGGTCCAGCTGTCCGCCGCGGGCAAACGGTCGCGAACCGCAGGCGCGGGCCGCCTCGTCGAGCAGGGTCCGGCAGGCGTCGGCGATTGCCGCCCGCCCGTGCAGCGCGATCGCCGGGAGCTCGTCCGAGCGCCCGTCCATCGCCTGGGCTGCGGCCTGCAGCCAGACCGAGATCGTCCGCTGGGCGGTAATGATGCGCCCGGCGGCCACCGCTTCGAGCGGGCCGTTGGCCGGGCGGGAGGACAGCTCGTGCAGCGCGGCCGCCACGGCCGCGTCGGCCATGCCGGCCCACGACGCCGCGGTGCGCAGCGCGTCCCGGGCAAACCAAGGCTGGGTGGCGATGGCCCCGGGCCCGCCCAACACCGCGAGCACGGGCGCGGCGTCAAAGACGACCCGGTGTGAGACTGAGGCGCGCAGACCGTGCGAGCGGTACCAAGCCGGATCGATCGCCACCCGGTCGGTCGCCGTGAGGTCGATCCACACCGAGAGCGGCGGGCCGCCGTCGGGCGCCCGGGCCAGCACCAGTGCTCGGTGTAGGCCGCCGGCACCCGAGCAGAAGGTCTTGACGCCCCGCAGAACGAGGCCATCGCAAGTCGGCTCCACCCGCGCGGGCTCGCCCTCGCCGGGGGCAGGATCACCGCCCCAGACACCACCGCGCAGCTCGCCGGTCGCGAAGGCAGCCAGCTCGCGGTCACGCAGCTCGCCCGATCCCTGGACGGCCAGACGCTCGATCGCGTTTAGATGCCCGTCGTAGATCCGGCCGACCGAGCCGTCGGCGCGGGCCACGCTACGGACGAGGGCGAGCTCCTGGGCGGCGGGCGGCCGCGCCGGGCCCGGGCCTGCTCCCCAGGCCATCAGGCCAGCGGTCTGCAGAGCTCCGATCGCATCGTGCGGAAACGGAGGTACGGCGTCCTCGTCGCGACGGGCCGCGCCGGCAGCGATTTCGTTCAGAGCCGCGGCCGTCCGGTCGGTGCCCTCGAGCTGAGGCTGGAGCAGGTCGGTCATGCCAGCGCTTCCAAGGTAAGTCCGGTTGCGCGCGCGAGCTCGATCACAAGGCTGGCGTAGGCGAGGGTTTCTCGGCAGCCCGTGCGGCGGCCGCCGGGCCCGATTCCATCATGGGCGAGAACGACCGCGCCCGGCACCAGCCCGGGACGAGTGACCGCGAACATGTCCGCCGCCGCGTCACCCCGCCAGTCGTGGGTGTCCACGTCCCAGCCCACGATCCTGAGACCGCGCTCAGCAGCCACGTGTTCGGTCCACGGCCCGATGTCGCCGTAGGGCGTGCGCCACAACTGCGGGTCAGCACCAAGTCCTCGCAGGCATTGCAGCGACAGATCGGCGTCGCGGCGACCCCAGGCCTGATCCCGGGTCGAGTGCCGGACGTGCTCCTGGCAGTGGATCCCCACGCTGTGGCCCTCGGCGAGCATGCGCCCGATCAGGTCGGGATGGCGCCGGGCTCGCGGCGCGATCGGAAAGAAGGTGACGCGAGCGCTGGCCTCTGCGAGCAGGTCAAGGAGGCGCGGCGTGAAGCGTTGGTCGGGGCCGTCGTCAAAGGTGAGAGCGAGATCGGCCACACGCTGAAACTACCCACCCCACGGGATCCTCACCGTCGGGGCGTCCGACCTCGTCCTGGGCCCGCGATGATGAAAGCCGGCGCCAGGGGGTATGAGGAGGGCGATGACAGTGGCGATTCTCGACATCGACGGGACCCTCGTGGACACCAACTACCACCACTCGCTGGCCTGGTTTCGAGCTCTGGCCCGCTTCGATCTCATCCTTCCGATCTGGCGTATTCACCGCCACATCGGGATGGGGGGTGACCAGATGGTCGCGGCGCTGTGCGGCGAGGACACCGAGCGGCGCCTCGGTGACGAGATTCGTGACGCCGAGGGCGATGAATACGGCCGCCTGATCGGTGAGGTGCGCACGATGCATCGCTCACGAGAGCTGTTGTTTACGCTGCGCGAGCATGGCCACCGGACCGTGCTGGCCAGCTCGGCCAAGGCCGACGAGGTTGAGCACTACCTTGAGCTGCTGCAGGCCCGCGAGATAGTTGACGGCTGGACCACCTCGGCCGACGTCGAGAACACCAAGCCGGCCCCGGACCTCGTGCATGCCGCGCTGGAGCGGGTAGGCGCCGACTCGGGGCAGACCGCGGTGATGGTCGGAGACACCCCCTGGGATGTGAAGGCGGCCGCCCAGGCAGGGGTCGACACCCTGACCGTGGTCACCGGAGGCTTTAGTGAGCAGGAACTCCGCGAGGCCGGCGCCATCGAGGTGTTCGAATCGGTGGCCGAGCTCGAGAGCCGGCTCGACGAGACGGTGCTGCGTGCACCGTGAGGGCCGGGGCATTCACCGGTGCGGGCGGCGCCGGCGCACCCGTCCGCGCCACCCGGTTCCCTGCGGCTGGGTCTTGATCGCCCAGCCGAACTTGGTCACCACAAACGCAAGTAGAGCCAAGGCCAGCACGATCGCGATGATCACTCCAACGGTCATCCCTCTTCCTCCTGATCGGTTGCTCGGTATCTGCCCGTTCTGGGGCCGACGCAAGCAGGCCCGGAGGCTCGTGTAAGGGCGACGAACCCGGGTAACCGGTTACCGGGCCCGGATTCCCTATGTTCGAACCCAAGGAGCTTCATGCCCGAGTCACTGAACGGAAAGAAGATCGCCATCATCGCCACTGACGGCGTCGAGCAGGTGGAGTTGACCAAGCCCCGCGAGGCGGTCGAGCAGGCCGGCGCGACGACCGAGCTGCTGTCGCCTCAGACGGGCGAGATCCAGGCCATGAACCACGACCTCGAGCCGGCCGACAAGTTCTCGGTCGACAAGGGGATCGCCGACGCCTCGCCCGAGGATTACGACGGCCTGATCCTGCCCGGCGGGACCGTCAACGCCGACAAGCTGCGGGCCGAGGACGACGTGGTGTCGTTCGTGCAGGCTTACTTCAAGACCGGCAAGCCGGTCGGTGTCATCTGCCACGGGCCGTGGACGCTGGTCGAGGGCGACCTTGTGCGCGGACGCACGCTGACCTCGTTCCCCAGCCTTCATACCGACATCCGCAACGCCGGTGGGAAGTGGGTAGACGAGGAGGTCGTGGTCGACCAGGGTCTGGTCTCGTCGCGCAACCCCGATGACCTGCCGGCGTTCTGCGCCAAGATCGTCGAGGAGTTCGCCGAGGGCGAGCACGCCGTCGCGCAGTCCGGCGCCACCGCCGCCTCCTAGCGGGCGTTCCCCCGCTCGCGCCAGCGCTGTTCTGAGGCTTCGATCTCGGCCAGCGCGGCGCTGCGGGGGCACCAGCCACCGACCTCGACCACCTTGTGCTCGAGCTGCTTGTAGATCGAGAAGAACTGTTCGATCTCCTGGCGCAACAGCGTGGGGAGGTCGTCGAGGGCCTCGAGTCCGTTCCAATAGGGGTCGTGCAGGGGGACGCAGATGATCTTGTCGTCGGGTCCCTTCTCGTCGGCCATCACGAACATGCCCAGCGGCTTGACCGGGATCAGGCAACCCGGGAAGGTCGGCTCGGTCAGGCAGACCAGCGCGTCGAGCGGGTCTCCGTCCTGCGCCAGCGTGTTGCGGAGGTAGCCGTAGTCGGTGGGATAGGTGGCCGCGCTCATGAGCAGGCGATCGAACTTGATTCCGCCCAGCTCAGAGTCGTACTCGTACTTGTTGCGGTTCCCCTTGGGAATCTCGACCACGCACACGAACGTACGCTGGGATTCCTCGGACGACGGCTGATCGGTCATGGTGGCAAGCCTAAGCCGCGAGCCTACGTGTCCTCGAGGCGGAAGCCGACCTTCATCTCGACTTGGAAGTGGGCCAGCTCGCCACCCTCGACGTGCCCACGGATGCTCACCACCTCCACCCAGTCGACGTCGCGGAGGGTCTGACTGGCGCGCCGCACGCCGGAGCGCATCGCCTCGGCGATGCTGTCAGGCGAGGTGCCGGCGATCTCCACAATCCTGTAGGTACTCGATTCCGACACGGGCGCTCCTGACTGAAGGGGGACACGAGCGGCCTACCCGTTGGACTGGCCCAGCAACCGCCGCCGAGTTTCTATGCGACCGGCAGAACGTGAAAAACCGGCGTTCACCAGCCGAGTTTTTCTCCTGGCGCAGGCCCAGCCCCAACTTTGCGCAAAACCCGCCGTCCGCAGGCAAGGTTTTCGCAAAATGCATGCTCCCTAGGCGCCCAAAATGCACGTTCCCTAGGCGCCCACCGAGCTGGGTCGCCGGCTCCAGGCTCTGTACGCTCTCGATGCCGGCCGTTTTGAACCGCTTCGGTGACGATTCGGTGACGAACTCGTGCGTCAGTAACGGTCAACCGGGTAGCCGCACGCCATGACCAAATTCGGATACACGATGATGACCGAGCAGGCCGCGCCCGATCAGCTGATTCGCGACCTTCAGCACGCCGAGCGCGTGGGCTTTGACTTCTCGGTGACCAGCGATCACTTTCAACCCTGGCTCGAGGAGCAGGGCCACGCCGGCTACGCCTGGGCGATCCTGGGGGCGGCGGCGCAGGCGACCGAGCGGATCGGCCTGATGACCTACGTGACCTGCCCCACGCTGCGCTACCACCCGGCGATCGTCGCCCAGAAGGCGGCCACGATTCAGATCCTGTCCGGTAACCGCTTCCGCCTCGGTCTCGGCGCAGGTGAGAACCTCAACGAGCACGTGGTTGGCCGGGGCTGGCCCGCGGTGGGCAAACGCCACGAGATGCTCAGTGAGGCGGTCGACATCATCGCCGCCCTGTTCGAGGGCGACGGCCGCGTCAACTACCGCGGGCGCCATTTCGATGTCGAGCAGGCCCGGCTCTGGGACCTACCCGAGCAGCGCGTTCCGATCGGCATCGCCGTCTCGGGTGAGAGCTCGTGTCAACTCGCCGGCTACAAGGCCGACGCGATGGTGGCCGTCGAGCCCAAGGCCGAGCTGGGGAAGATGTTTGACGCCGCCGGTGGGACCGGCAAGCCGCGGGTCGGACAGATCGCCATCTCCTACGATCCTGACCGGGCCACCGCCGTTCAGCGCGCCCACGAGCAGTTCCGGTGGTTTGGGCTGGGCTGGAAGGTCAACGCCGACCTGCCCAACCCGGAGTAGTTCGACAGCGCCACCCAGTTCGTGACCCCTGATCA
>JBOGYN010000326.1:0-27187 GCA_050696855.1 Solirubrobacteraceae bacterium
GTCCGGAGCCGAGGTTCTCCGCCAGATCAAGAGCCGGATCGAAGAGGTAGACCCGTCGGCTGTGCGTGAACAGGTCTCCAATGGCGCGGTGGTGATCGACGTCCGCGAAGTTGATGAATGGTCGGGCGGCCACATCCCGGGCGCCAAGCACGTGCCGAAGTCCTACCTTGAGTCCCGGATCGAGGGCGCCGCCCCCGACCGCGACCAGCACGTGATCCTCTACTGCCAGTCGGGCAACCGTTCGGCCTGGGCGGCGCGGACGCTGATCGAGGACCTCGGCTACGACCACGTCGAATCGATGACCGGCGGCTTCACGCTCTGGAAGGACCGCGGATACGAGGTGCAGCAGCCCCGGACGCTGAGCGCGGAGCAGCGCGAGCGCTACTCGCGCCACCTGCTCCTGCCCGAGGTGGGCATCGAGGGTCAGCAGAAGCTGCTCGACGCCAAGGTGCTCCTGCTCGGAGCCGGCGGCCTGGGTTCGCCCACCGCGCTGTATCTCGCGGCGGCCGGCGTCGGCACGCTCGGCATCGTCGACGACGATGCTGTGGACCTCTCCAACCTCCAGCGCCAGGTGATCCATTCCACCGAGCGCGTCGGCGTGGCCAAGGTCGACTCCGCCGAACAGACGATCCTGGCGCTCAACCCCGACGTCGAGGTCAAGAAGTACCCGATCCGGCTGGGTCCCGACAACATCATGGACATCCTGCCCGGCTACGACATCGTGGTCGACGGGCTGGACAACTTCCCGACCCGGTATCTGCTCAACGACGCCTCGGTGCGTCTCCAGATTCCGGTCGTGTCAGCCGCGATTCTCGGGTTCGAGGGGCAACTGTCGGTGTTCAAGCCCTACGACGGACCCTGCTACCGGTGCCTGTTCCCGGTGCCGCCGCCGGCCGAGCTGGCGCCGTCCTGCGGGGCCAACGGCGTGCTCGGCGTGCTGCCGGGAACGATGGGCCTGCTCCAGGCGACCGAGGTCATCAAGCTGATCCTCGGCGAGGGCGAGACCCTGGTCGGGCGGCTGCTCATGTACGACGCGCTGGCCGCGCGCGTGACCGAGGTCAAGGTCCGCCGGGATCCGGCGTGCCCGATCTGCTCGCGCCACCCGGAGGCGATCGGCGACGACGAGATGGGCGTCTTCCCGGACTACGAGGCGTTCTGCGCCGGCGCCCACTAGGGTCTCACGAAACATGGCCACGATTCGCATTCCCCCCGTGCTCCGCGCTGCCGTCGGCGGCGAGAAGGAGCTCAGTGCCGATGGTGATTCCGTCGGCGAGATCCTGCGCTCGGTGGCCGACAGCCACCCCGAGACCCAAGCCCAGTTGTTCGCCCCCGACGGGGGCTTGAACCGCTACGTCAACGTGTATCTCAACGACGAAGACGTGCGCGTCCTGGACGGGCTCGACACCAGCGTCGGTTCGAGCGACACGCTGGTGATCCTGCCCGCGATGGCGGGCGGCTAGCGGGCCTCCCCTAGGGCACGTCGGCCCCGGGCAGCCCGTGGACGGCGCGGGGGCTCCAGCGCAGGAGGCGGGTGTCGGAGACGACCTTGAGGTGACGGCGCATCGCCGCCTCGGCCCGACGCGGGTCCTGACGCCGGATCGCCTCGGCGATGCGGCGGTGATCGGCCAACGAGCGAGGCGGGCGGCCGGGCTCACCCAGTGAGGCGAGGCGCGTCTCCTGGATTCGGTCCCCGAGCGCGTCCATCACGTCCTGCAACAGGGGGTTCTGAGCCCCATCGGCGATCGCCCGGTGAAAGCGGCGGTCCGCCGCCTCGCCGATGCCGCCGGCGGCGATGTCGGCGCTCATCGCCTCGAGGGCGCCGTCGATCTCCTCCATGTTGGCCTCCGTCCGGCGCTCCGCAGCCAGGCGGGCGAGCATGCACTCGATCGCCTCGCGGGCCTCCAGGATCTCGGGCAGGCGCCGTCGTTGCATGAGCATCATCTTCAGGCGTTCGGGATCGACGCTCAGCGAGCGGACGTAGATGCCGCCTCCGTGGCGCACCTCGAGCAGTCCCTGGACCTCCAGCGAGACGGTCGCCTGGCGCAGCGATACGCGGCTGACCTTGAGCGCCTCGGCGAGCGCGCGCTCGGACGGCAGCCGATCACCGGGCTGGAGCCCGCGCTCGCGTACGTAGTCGCGCAGCAGCTTTTCGAGCTGTTCGTAGAGTCGCCGGCCGCCGGGCCGGGACAGGCCGGTCGTGTCGGGCTGCTTTCGCGGACTCGAGCCGGCCATCACCCGACCGGCCGGGAGCCGTGGATCGGATCGGCGGAGCCTGCCTGGGCACGATCGCGGCCGCGACCGACGAGGTTGGGCCCCTCCGGGACGCCAGGGAGGACGCCGCGCACGACGCCGAGCTCCTGCAGCTCCGACGGCCCGAGCCGGAGCTGGTCGGCCACGACCGGGACGTCTCCGGGGTCTCGCTTGAGAATCGCCGTCGCGGATTCGGGGGTAATCACGGAAAAGTATCCGTCGGCGGTGATCCACAGATTGTCCGCTGAAGCCAACGACAGCGAGCCGCCCGACCCGCCCTCGCCAACGGTGACCGACAGGATCGGGACGGTCGCCGCGGCGATCGCCCGCAGCAGGCCGGCGATCGCCGTGGCCACCCCGTGCGACTCGGCGTCCGCGCCGCTGTCGGCGCCCGGCGAGTCGATCAGCGTGAGGATCGGGAGCTCGAGCCGGCTGGCCAGCTCCACGAGACGCTGGGCGGTCCGATATCCGGCGGCGCTGGTGCTGCCTCCGGTCTGGGCCACGAACGCGATCGTCCGGCCGTCCCGGGAGCCAAAGCCGCAGCGGACGCTCGGATCAACCCCCCCGACCCGATCCCCCCGGAGCTCAAGGCTCTGCTCAAAGTAGTGATCCAGGTAGTCGGCGGCCCGAGGACGCCCCGGGTCCCGGGCGCGCAGCACCTGCGCCCAGCCGTGCTGGGGTGGCTCGCCGCTGAGGGCGAGCGGCAGGGGCGCGAGCCGGGGCTCTCCGCGGGTCGCGGGCGAGAGCAGCCCAACCGCCAGCGCCAGGCGCTCGCGCAGCGCGGCGCGGGGGAGGGCAGCGTCGATGAAGCCATGACGCCACTTGGCCTGGGCGGTGAACGGCTCGGAATCGCCACCGCTGGCGCCGCGAACGCGTGAACCGGCGAAGGCGACCGCGGCATCGGCTTCGGCGAGGATCAGGTCGGCGCCGGCGCCCAAGGACGCCCACACGCCGCCGGTGGTGGGGTGCCGGGCTACGCACACGTGGGGCAGCCCCGCCGTCCCGAGCTCAACCAGGCCACGGGCGACGCGCTGCATCTGGAGCAGAGCCCGCATGCCCTCCTGCATCCGGGCGCCGCCCGTGCTCAGCACCGAAACGAACGGCAGGCGTTCGGCGATCGCGACCGCGATCGCGTCCGTGATCCGCGCCCCCTCGGCCTCTCCCATCGAGCCGCCCATGAAAGCGAAGTTGAAGATCACCGCCACGCACGCGTGGCCCGCGGCTCGCGCCCGCCCGGCGGTTACCGCCTGCTCGTCGCCCGTTCGGGCGCGGGCCCGCTCGAGCATCGCCGGGTAGTCGGGCCAGGCCAGCGGGTTGACGGCGAGGGCCTGCCCGGACAGCGGCGCAAACGCGTCCAGCAGGTCGTCGATCCTGTTACGGGCGAGAGGAGGCCGGCTCACGACGCTGTCACGGGACGTCCGCAGCGTCTGGCGACGAGGGCGAGAAGCGGGCCCGCAACTGCTCGGAGTGCTCTCCGAGCGTCGGGGGCGGCGCGGGGTTGCGCAGCGGCGAGCCACCAAAGCGCAGCGCCGGTCCCGGGAGCGAGATTTCACCGAGCGTGGTGTGGTTGGTGCCGACCACCAGGCCCTGTTCGCGCACCTGCTCGCTGGCGTACACGCGGTCGAGCGTCTTGACCTCGCCCGCGGGTATGCCGTGCTCGGCGAACAGCGCGATCCATTCGGCCACCGTCCGCTGCGCGAGCCGCCGTTCGATCACCTCGCTGAGCTCGGCGCGGTGCGCGACGCGGTGGCGGTTGCTGGCGAACTCGGGCGCGTCGGGTCCGATCTCGAGCAGTTCGGCGAAGCGCCGCCAGGTGGGCTCGTTACCGATCGCCAGCACGATCTGGCCGTCGGCGGCGTTGAACGAGCCGTAGGGCGCGACCGTCGGGTGGTGGTTGCCGGTCGGTTCCGGGACCTCGTCGGCGACCAGGTAGCGCGTGCCCTGGAAGGCGTGGATCGCGATTTGCCCGGCCAGCAGGGAGGTCTCGATCCGTTGGCCGGCGCCGCTCCGCGTGCGCTCGTGCAGCGCGGCCAGCACGCCGATCGCCCCGTATAGCCCCGCCGTCAGGTCGGCAATCGGGACCCCGACGCGCAGGGGGTGTTCCGGGCTGTCGCCGGTAAGGCTCATGAGACCTCCCTCGGCCTGGAGGATCTGGTCATAGGCAACGCGATCGCGCTCGGGGCCGGTGCTGCCAAAGCCGGTGATGGTCAGCACGATCAGCTCCGGATTGATCGCCGCCAGGGCTTCGGGGCTGAGGCCGAGGCGGTCCATGACCCCGGGACGGAAGTTCTCCACCAGCACGTCCGCCCAAGTCAGCATCCGCTCGAGCAGCGCGCGGTCGCCCGGGTCCTTGATGTCGAGCGTGATGCTGCTCTTGTTGCGGTTGGTAGAGAGAAAGTAGGTGCTCTCCCGGTGACCCTCGGGACCGACGAACGGCGGACCCCAGTCGCGCGTGTCATCGCCCGACTCCGGCCGCTCGACCTTGATCACCTCGGCCCCGAGGTCTCCGAACACCATCGTTGCGTACGGGCCGGCCAGCACCCGGGAGAGGTCGAGCACGTGAAGGCCGGCCAGCGGCGGCTCCCGCGGGTGGGGAGCCGCCGCCACGGCGGCCGGGTCAACAGCCATGCCGGCTCGCGCGGGCCCGTCCATCCGACTACGGAGTGGCCTTCGCCAGCGCTGCGGCTGACAGCAGCTGCACCTGGTGCTCGTTGCCCTGGAGGTCAACTCGGAAGGCTCCATAGGGTCCGAACACGTTGTGGTAACTGTTGTAGTCGAGGCTGCCACTGGCGCCTTCATAGTTGATCTTGGTGCCGGCGGCGAGCAGCTTCTGGCACTCGGCAAACGCGTAGCAGGGCGTGCCCGGCGGGTTGGTCACCTTGACCATCTCCGCCGCGACCTTGGCTCCGTCCGCGGTCTTGGCCGCGGTCTGCGCCAGGGCCAGCGAGACCACGGCGTCGTAGGCGTAGTTGGCGTTGGCCAGCGGCTGCTGGCCCTTGAACTTGGCGTTGAAGACGCTGGTGAACTCGTCTGTGGCCTTGCCCGACAGCGACGTTCCGTAGACCGAGGTCAGGTGGGCGTGGGCGACCTGGAAGGTCACCGCCTTCAGGTACTCGCTCGCTCCCGTGACGTCGGTGCCCACGAACGGAATGGCCAGGTTGTCGGCCTGCTGGAAGTCGCGGTAGAGGACGGCGGCGGTCGGCGCATCGGTCTGGGTGAAGATCACCTGCGGCTTGGCCGCGATCAGCGAATGGACCTCGGGAACGTAGGAGGTCTGACCCGGCGTCACGTTGACGTTGGCGACGATCGTGCCCCCCAGCTTCTTCCAGGTAGCCAGCACGGGCTTGATCAGCGTCTGGGCGGCCGCGTCGGTATAGAACATGAGCGCCGCGCGGCGATACCCCTTCTGGTGGGCGTAGAGCGCCATCGCGACTCCGAGCTGACTGTCCGACGGGCTGTCGCGGAACAGCAAGGGGTCGGTCTGCTTGTCGCGTGAGGTGTCACCGCCCTGGAACATGTCCACGATCGACGAGTTCTTGAGGATCGGTTCGACCGCCGCGATCTCCTGGGTCTCGGGACCGATCACGCCCGAGACGCCGCTTGAGAGCAGCTTCTGGGTGGCCGGGACCGCGTCCGCGAGGTCGCACTGCGTGTCCTGCTGGCTCAACTTGACCTGCTTGCCGTTGACTCCCCCGGCCGAGTTGATCGCGCTCTGCGCGACCTGCGCTCCCTGGAGCATGGCCTGGCCAAGGCTCGCGAGCCGGCCGCTGAAGCACGACAGGACCCCGTAGCTCCCGGCGCCCCCGCCGCCCCCACCACCGCCACCGCTGGCGCCCCCGCCGCCGGCGGCCGCGTTGCCCGACGAGCCGCTGCCGCACGCGGCCAGTAGCGCCGCCGCGATGATCGCGAGTCCGATACTCGTGATCTTCTTTGCTTTGATCGCCATCAAACCCTCTCCTTGACCCTCGTTGACCCTCGGTGATGTCGGGCATTTGCCCCGGTGAATTCGTGCGGCCCCGAGGGAGACGCCGCCCAGTGTTCGGCGGCGCTCACGACAGCCGCCCGAGATAGAGATCGATCACGCTCTTGTCCCCGGCCAATTCGCGGGCCGGGCCGTCGAGCTGGTTTCGCCCCAGCACCATCACGTAGGCCCAGTCGGCGTGCTTCAGCGTCCGGCGCGTGTTCTGCTCGACCACCAGGATGCCGACGCCGGTGGCCGCGATCTTGGCGATCTGCTCCCAGAGCAGGCCCTGGAACATCGGCGACAGGCCGGCGCTCGGCTCGTCGAGCACCAGCAGCGTCGGATCGAGCATCAGCCCGCGAGCCATCGCCAGCATCGAACGCTGGCCACCGCTCAGGGTGCCGGCGGTCCGCTTCAGCGCGCCGGTCAGGTCCGGAAACAGATCGCACAGCTCATCGAGGCGCTGCTGCACCCCAGAACGGCGGCAGTAGCCGCCCATCTCGAGGTTCTCGCGCACGGTCAGGCTCGGGAACACGTTGGCCACCTGGGGGACGTAGGAGATGCCGCAGCGCACGAGCTTCTCGGTGGCCATTCCGGTGACGTCGGCGCCTTCGAGCAGCACGGTTCCCGAGCTCGCGCGGATGATCCCCAACAGCGCTTTCAGGAGGGTCGACTTGCCGGCCCCATTGGGGCCGACGATCGCGGTGATCTGCCCGGCGCGAGCGCGGAGGCTGACCTCGGAGACGACCGGTGCGCCGCCGTAGCCGGCGGTGATCGCGTCGAGCTCGAGCACCGGCGCGGGGGCGGCGGGGGGGCTGGCTTCAGCCATCATCGTCCACCGAGCCGAGGTACGCGGTGACCACCCGCTCGTCATCGCGCAACGAGCTGTACGGACCCTGGGCGATCACGTGACCGAGGTCCATCACCACCACCTCGTGGCAGGTCTCCTCGATGAACCTCATGTTGTGCTCGACGATCACGACCGTGCTGCCGGCGGTGACGAAGTCTTTGATCGCGTGGCTCATGCGCTCGCCCAGCACCGGATTGACGCCCCCCATCGGCTCGTCGAGGATCACCAGGCGGGGCCGCGCGGCCGCGACGCGGGCGAACTCGACCAGCCGCTTCTGGCCTCCGCTGAGCGTCTCCGCCCGCTCATGGCGCAGGCCGGCGAGATTGAACTCATCGAGTATCTCCTCGACCCGGACGCGGTCGGCCGCCTCGCCTCGGCGGACGGCCCGGGCTGCAAACAGATTGCGAGGGATCGATTCGCGGGCGAAGGCCCGCATTCCGAGCATCACGTTGTCGAGCACCGTCAAGCTCCCCCACTCGCGGGGCGCCTGGAAGGTGCGGATCAGGCCGAGCCCGGAGATCCGGTGCGGTGGCTGGCTGATGAGCTCCTGGCCGTCGAACCGAACCGAGCCGCTGTCGGGGCGCCCGAAGCCGGAGACCATGTCGATGGTGGTGCTCTTGCCCGCTCCGTTGGGACCGATCAGCCCGACCACGCTGCCCGCGCGGACCGCGAAGGTGCAGTCGTTGACCGCCTTGACGCCGCCGAACGACTTGTTCAGCGCCCGAACTTCGAGGATCGGCTCCGCGCTCACGCCGCCGCGCTCTTTTCGGGCTCTCCGGGGCGCCCGCGGCCGGTTCTGGCCAGAGCCCGCGCGAGCGGGCCGGTGCCGCGCGGGGAGCGGGGGAGGCCGTGGCGGTCGGGGAACAGCCCCTGGGGGCGGAACTTGAGCATCAGCACGATCAGCGCGCCGATCAGGACCTCGCGCAGCGACGGGGCGAACTCGGGGCGGGCCTGGATGTTCGGGAGATAGCGGGTGAGCTCGATGAAGCCGATGTAGACGATGAACGTCCCGACCACCACGCCGCGGACGTTCCCGCGTCCGCCCACCAGCACCGCCGCGTAGAGGGTGAGGATCTCCTGTGGCGCCCAGGCCGAGGGATTGAACGCCCCCAGGTAGGCCGCGAACAGCGAGCCTCCCAGCGCGGCGAGCCCGGCGCCGATCATGTAGGCGATCAGCTTGGAGCGGAAGATGCCGCGCCCGAAGGCCGCGGCCGCGCGCTCGTCGTCGCGGATCGAACGCATGGCCCGGCCGTACGGGCTCGAGGACAGCCGCTGGAGGATCAGCACGACGATCAGCAGGACCACGGCGCAGAACCCGAGCAGGAAGTACTTGTAGTCGCTGTAGGAGAGGCCCAGCGGCCCGGCCATAGGCGTCACCAGACCGGCGATCCCGTTGAAGCCGTTGAACAGGGGCGTGTCGACCTGGACGACCACGTAGATGACGCTGATCACTCCGAGCGTGGTGATCGCGAAGTAGATCTCGCGCAAGTTGCGCAATGCGACTACTCCCACCAGGGCGGCGATCGGAATCACGATCAGCACCGACAGGACCACGGCGACGAGGTAGGGCAGGTGCCAACCCAGGATGTACTCCTCGGGCGCCAGCGCGGGACCGGCCGTCATCGCGATCGTGAGATACACCCCCAGCGCGACGTAGCCATAGAGCGCGAGGTCGAAGTCACCGGCCCAGCCCCAGACGACGTTCAGGCCCTGGGCCATGATCGAAAAGATGCACGCTTCGGTCAGGATCGAGATCCAGTAGGTCATGAGCCGGCCACCTGGCGTCCGGACACGAGCAAACCGTTGGGCCGGAACAGAAGCAGGATGACGAGGACCCCGAGCGCGAACGCGAGCTGGTAGCTCGAGTTGGTGTAGGCACCGGCCAGCTCGAGGACCAGGCCGACGAGCACCGCTCCGACGAGCGTCCCGTAGGGGCGCCCCAAGCCGCCGGCGACCGCGGCCGTGAGCGTGATCAGCAGGTAGCCGAACCCGAGCGACGGAGTGAAGGTGCCGATCGTCTCGGCCAGGACGAAGCCGGCGAAGCCGGCGATCATCCCGGCAATCCCCCACGTGGCGGTGATCACTCGCCGGGCCGGAATCCCGCTCGCCGTGGCCAGGTCTCGGTTGTCAGACACCGCGCGCAGGGCTTTGCCGAACTTGGTCCGCTGCAGCAGCAGGTAGAGGGCAGTGGCCACCGCCGCGGCGCTGACCGTCACGAGGATCTCGGCGTCGGTGAGCACGAACGGTCCGAGGTGGTGCGCTGATCCCTGGTCGATCGCGTAGACCTTGTTGGCGGCGCCGAAGATGATCACGAGCAGGTTCTGGAGGACCAGCGAGACCCCGAGCGTGGCGATCACGATGACGATCGCCGGCCGCCCGGCGAAGCGCTCGATCAACCCCAGGTTCATCGCGACACCGGCCAGCCCCCCCGCCACCGTGGCGCCGAGCGCGGCCAGCGGGATGCTGCCGGTGAGCTGCAGCACCTCGTAGGCGCCGTAGGCGCCGATCGTCAGTAGCTCGCCGTGGGCCAAGTTGGCCACGCGGCTGACCGCGTACTGGAGGGTCAGCGCCACCGCCGACAGCGACAGGACGGCGGCGGTGACGAGGCCGTAGCCCACGTAGAGCAAAAATTGGTTCAAGACGCGAGGCCAGGCCAGGAGCAATGGCCTAGAAAATGGCTTACTCGACTAGTGGCTAGTTCACTTCGGTCGTCAGCCTATACACGGCGGCGGCGGGGTGTCAACCCCGCGACGGTCAACCGGCGGCGAGCCGTTGGAGCGCGGGTTGGATGCCGCCGGGCGTGATCGGCACGCCGGCGATCGCCAACCCCATCTCCACCCCGCACAGGGTTCCCGCCAGCATCAGATCGTTGAAATCCCCGAGATGTCCGATCCGAAAGACGCGACCCGTGAGTTGTCCCAGGCCGGCCCCGAGCGACATGTCGAAGCGCTCGAGGATCACCCGGCGAACGGCGTCGGCGTCGGAGCTCTCGGGCGTCATTACCGCAGTCAGCGCCGGTGAGTGCTCGCGCTCGTCCCGGCAGAGCACCTCCAGTCCCCAGCCGCGGACGGCAGCCCGGGTGGCCTCGGCGTGGCGACGGTGGCGCTCGAACACGGCGGGCAACGTCTCCGCTTCCAGCATCTCGATCGACTCGCGGAGCCCGAACAGGAGGTTGGTGGCCGGGGTGTAGGGATAGCTGCCGCTCCGGTTGGCCTCGATGATCGCGGTCCAGTCGAAATACGAGCGGGCCGCGCCGCCCCGCGCGGCCGCGTCCAGCGCCTTGTCGCTGATCGCGTTGAAACCCAGTCCGGGTGGCAGCATCAGCCCCTTCTGCGAGCCACCGACGGTCACGTCGACGCCCCATTGATCGTGCTGATAGTCGATCGAGCCCAGCGCGGAGACGACATCGACCAGCAGCAGCGCCGGGTGCCCCGCGGCGTCGATCGCCGCGCGGATCTCGGGGACGCGACTCGCGACCCCGGTCGAGGTTTCGTTGTAGACGATCATCACCGCGCGGATCTCGTGTTGGGGATCGGCGGCCAGGCGCTCGTGTACGACCTCGGGGTCCACCCCCCGGCGCCAGTCCCCGGGCGCCAGCTCGCTGCGCAGACCGAGACGGCCGGCGAGCCCGTGCCAGAGGCGGGCAAACTGGCCGTGATCGAACGCCAGCACTCGCTCGCCGGCGGCGAGCACGTTGACGAGCGCCGCTTCCCAGGCGCCGGTGCCCGAGCTGGGGTAAATGATCACCGGGCCCGCGGTGCCGAACACCCGCGCCACGCCGGGCAGCAGACCGAGGGTCAGCGCCGCGAACGCGGGTCCACGATGGTCGATCGTCGGCTGGGAGATCGCTCGCCGGACACGGTCGGGCACATTGGTCGGCCCGGGGATCTGGAGGAAATGACGACCCGCGCGGTGGGGTGGGTTCACGGCGTTCGGCCTCCCGTGGCTGAGCTAAGGTGTCGGTGCTCGCCCGGCGCGGCCCACCGGGGGGCAACCCTACAAGAGTGCCCATCCCATCGCTCTGAGCGTCACCTCATCCTCGCCTCCCGAGCTCGACGTCGCCGCGCTGCAGGGGGCGCTCGCCGCGGCGTGCGCGGGGGAGGTACGCAGTGACGCCTACACGCGCCACCTGTTCGCCCGCGATGCGAGCATGTACTCGATCGAACCCCAGGCCGTCCTCTTCCCCCGGGATGACCAGGACGTGGTGGCCGCGCTGGGCGTCGCGGGGGAGCTTGGCGTCCCGGTGACCGCGCGCGGAGCCGGGACCAGCCTCGCCGGTCAGACGGTCGGCGCCGGGCTGGTGCTCGACTTCTCCCGCCACATGAACGAGATCCTCGAGCTCGACCCTCACGGGGCCCGCGCGAGGGTCCAGCCGGGCGTCGTGCAGGATGACCTCAACCGCGCCGCGGGGCGCCACGGCTTGATGTTCGGGGCCGACACCTCGACCAGCAACCGGGCCACGCTGGGGGGCATGATCGGCAACAACTCCTCCGGAACGCACTCGGTGCGCTTCGGGACCACGCGCGATCACGTCCGGACGCTCGAGGCGGTGCTCGCCGACGGCGCGCGCGTCCGCTTTGAGCCGGTCAGCGAGACCGAGCGCGCGTTGCGCGCGACGCCGACGACGCTCGAAGGCGCCATCTACCGCGGCCTGCCCGACCTGGTCGAGCGCCACCGCGCCGTGATCGCCCGCGATCACCCCACGTTCTGGCGCCAGGCCGGTGGCTACCGGCTGGACAGGCTGGCCCGGGAAGACGTGCCATTCGACCTGGCCAAGTTCGTGGTCGGCTCGGAGGGGACGCTGGCGCTGGTGACCGAGGCCGAGCTCGACCTGATCCCGCGTCCGGCGGCCCAGGCGATCGCGGTCGGGCACTTTCACTCGACGGCCGGGGCGGTGCAGGCCGCACGAGCGGCGATCGGCCATGACGCCGCCGCGATCGAGCTGATGGACCGCATGATCCTCGAGCTCGCCCAGCGTCAGCCGGAGTACTCGGCGCTGTCGCGACTGCTCGAGGGCGTGCCCGAGGCGCTGCTGTTCGTCACCTTCTTCGGCGACTCCGAGGCCGAGGCCGCCGCGTGCGTCGAGGCTCTGGCGGCGGAGTGGTCGCGCGACGGTCACGGCTACCACACGCTCCGCGCCGTCTCCGCCGAGCACCGCGCGGCGCTGCTGAAGGTCCGCAAGGCGGGCCTCGGCCTGCTGATGGCGGCGGGGAGCGGCGGTCGTCGCCCGCTGGCCTTCGTCGAGGACACGGCGGTGCCGCCCGCGCGGCTGCCCGAGTACGTGGCGGAGTTCGCCGCCGTGCTGCAGCGGCACGGGCTGAAGGCCGGCTTCTACGGCCACTGCTCGGTCGGCTGCCTCCATATCAGGCCGTTCGTCGACCTTGGAGACCCGGCGCAGGTACAGACGATGCACGAGGTCGCGGCGGAGATCGTCGCGTTGGTCGCCCGCTATGGCGGAGTCAACTCCAGCGAGCACGGCGACGGTCTGGCGCGCAGCGAGTTCAACCCGGTCGTGTTCGGGGAGCCGCTCTATCAGGCGATGCGGGAGGTCAAGCAGCTGTTTGACCCCGGAGGACGTCTGAACCCGGGCAAGATCGTCGACGCCCCGGCGATGACCGAGCATCTGCGCGATGCCGCCCTGGCCCCGGCCGGGAAGCTCGCGACCGGCCTGCGCTTCGCCGAGGGGAGCATGCGGAACGCCGCCGATCGGTGCATGAACATCGGTGCGTGCCGCAAGACCGACGCGGGGGTGATGTGCCCCTCATACATGGCTACGCGTGAGGAGCAGCACACCACGAGGGGACGGGCCAACGCGCTGGTCAAGGCGCTCTCGATGCCCGACCCCCGGTCGGCGCTGGGGGATGAGCGGCTGCACGAGATCATGGATCTGTGCCTCGAGTGCAAGGCGTGCCAGCGCGAGTGCCCGCTCAGCGTCGACATGGCCTCACTCAAGAGCGAGTTTCTGGCCCAGTACCAGCAGATCCACGGCACACCCGTGCGCTCGCGGGTGTTCGGGGCGATCCGGCGGCTCAACCGCGTCGGGGCGGCCACCGCGCCGCTTTCCAACCTGCCCGGGAAGCTGCGTCCGGTGCGCCGCGCCCTCGACGCCCGGCTGGGGATCGCGCCCGAGCGCCCCCTGCCCCGGTTTCAGCGCGAGACGCTGATGCGGTGGTTCGCGCGTCGTTCGGCGCCCGCGGGACCGTTCCCACGGGGTGAGGCCGTGTTTCTCGCCGACTCGTTCACGAGCTATACCGAGCCCGAGGTGGGGCGCGCCTGCGTCGAGCTGCTCGAGGCCGCCGGCTGGCGGGTGGCGCTCGAGAGCCGCGGCTGCTGCGGGCGCGCCAGCCTGTCCAAGGGCCTGCTGGATCCAGCTCGCGCGATGGCCGCGGCGCTCGTCGCCCGCCTAGCGCCCTACGCGGCGTGTGGGATCCCGATCGTCGGATGTGAGCCGTCCTGCGTATCGACCTTGCGCGACGACTACGCCGCGCTGCTGGGAGACGACCCGGACGTCCGCCTGGTCGCCGGGCACGTGCGGCTGGTCGGAGAGCTGCTGCTGGAGGCGATCGACGATGAAGCTCTGCGGCTGGATCCGGTGGCGCTCGCCGGCCGGCACATCGTCCTGCACACCCACTGCCACGAGAAGGCGCTGGGGACGGCCCGCGCGACCCGGGAGCTGCTCGAGCGGATCCCGGGCGCCACCGTCGAGGAGCTCGACGCCGGATGCTGCGGCATGGCCGGTTCCTTCGGGTTTGAGTCAGAGCACTACGAGCTCTCGATGCAGATCGGCGCGTTGCGGCTGTTCCCCAGTCTGGACGCGGCGGGCCCGGACGTGCTCGTGGCCGCCACCGGGGTCTCCTGCCGACAGCAGATCGCCCATGGCACGTCGCGCCGGGCCCGGCATCCGGCGGTCCTGGTGCGGGACGCGCTGGCCTGATCGCCGGGCTGGGCACCTCGCTACACTTCGTAAAGCAATGGCCGCCGAGAGCTTGCAGAACAAGCCCTGCGGAGGGCGCTACGGCGACATCGTCCAGGCGATCGGTCACACGCCCTTGGTCGAGCTCAAGCGCCTGAGCCCGAAGCCGGGCGTGCGGATCTGGGCCAAGCTCGAGTCCCGCAACCCGACCGGATCGGTCAAGGACCGCGTGGCCCGGGCGCTGATCGAGGACGCCGAGGACAAGGGCCTGATCCGGCCCGGGCAGACGATCCTCGAGCCGACCTCCGGCAACACCGGGATCTCGCTGGCCATGATCTGCGGTTACAAGGGCTATGACCTCAAGGTCGTGATGCCCGACAACGTCACCCCCGAGCGCACCGATCTGCTGCGCATGTACGGCGCCGAGATTGTCTTCTCCGAAGGCTCCAAGGGTTCCAACGGAGCGGTCGAGATGGCCCTCGACATGGCCGAGAAGGATGCCTCGTACTACATGCCCTACCAGTACGGCAACCAGGCCAACCCCGACGCCCACTACAACGGGACCGCGCTCGAGATCCTCGAGGAGCTCGACGAGGTGGCGGCCTTCGTGGCCGGTCTGGGGACCGGCGGGACGCTGATGGGCAACGGGCGCCGGCTCAAGGAGGAGCTCGGCGACGACGTCAAGATCGTCGCGGCCGAGCCGATGCAGGGCGAGCCCGTGCAGGGTCTGCGCTCGCTCGATGACGGCTTCATCCCGCCGATCATCGATCTCAGCCTGCTGGACCGCAAGATCTTCGTCACCAATCGCGACGCGATCATCTGGACGCGCAAGCTGCTCGACGAGGAGCGCCTGTTCGCCGGGGTCTCGTCGGGCGCGATCGCCCGCGTGGCGGCGCGGATCGCGGGTGAGCTGGACGAGGGCAACGTCGTCTTCGTCGTGTGCGACGACGGCTACAAGTACATGTCCTCGGGGATCTACACCCGCCCGGTCGACGAGATCGAGAACCTGGACTCCACCGTCTGGTGGTGAGCGAAGACGACGGGCCGTCGCGTCGGGCGCTATTGGGCGCGGCCACGACCGCGCTCGGTAGCGCTGCCACTGTCGTTCTCGCCGGCTGCGGCGCCGGTGGCCGGACGGGGGCCAAATCAGTCCACAAGGCCAAGCCTCCCGTCCAGCGCGCCGACATTGCCCTGCTCGGGGCTCTGCTCGACCTCGAGCGCCACACCGTGGCCGCCTACACGGCCGGCCTCCCCCTGCTGAGTCGCCCGGACGCCCGGATCGCCAAGCAGTTCCTCGATGAGGAGCTCCAGCACACCGGCGAGCTGATCGCACTGATCAAGGCGGCCGGCGGCAAGGCTCCAGCCCATCTGGGCGCCTACGACCTGGGACATCCGGCCGATGGGGCCGCGGTGCTGGCCCTGCTGCACGGGCTCGAGCGCGCGCAGATCTCCGCCTACCTGGAGGCGATTCCGAAGCTCTCGCCGGGCCCCGTGCGGGCCGCCGCGGCGACCGTCCTGGCCAGCGATGCGCAGCACATCGCCGTGTTGCGCTCCGCCCAGGGCCTTGACCCGATGCCCTTTGCCTTCCTGACCGGTCGGGAGTGAGGGAGGCATGGTGAGGCGCGCCACCCGTCGTGAGCTCCTGGTGTCGGGGGCCGGCGCAGCCGTGGGCGGCACCGCCTTGGTGCGCCCGGGAGCGGCCGGGGCGGCGGCAGGTGCCTCGACGGTGGCCGAGACTCCCGCCGAGCGCCTGCACCGACTGCTCAGCGTCGAGCTGCTGCTGCTGTTCTGCTATCAGCACGTGCTCGGCGCGTCCATCCTCAAGCCCCATGCCCGGCAGGTCGTGACTCCGTTCTTGGCGCACGAGGAGTCTCACGTCCAGGCGCTGACGCAGATGCTTCAGAGCCTCGGCGGCCGGTTGCCGTCCGCGCCGCCCAGCGTCGTCACCGCCGACCGCCGGCTGGCCCACCGCGGGGTGAGCGAGCGGCTGGGCCAATTGACCGGGTCCGGCGACGCCCTGCGCCTCCTGCTCGACGTCGAGCGAGTGGTGACCGGCGCCTACTTCGTCGCGCTGATCAAGCTGCAGGACACCGCCTTGATCCGCCTCGCTGCGCAGATCATGGGCGCCGAGGCCCAGCACGAGGCGCTGATCGGAGAGCTGCTCAACCACGGCGATGCTCAGCGCGCCGTCCCCTACGGACTGATTCAGGGGACGCAATGAGGATCTCCCGTCCCCTGTATGACGAGATGATCGCCCACGCCCGCGCGGACGCCCCCAACGAGTGCTGCGGGATGATCGGCTCGCGCGACGGGGAGGCGATCAAGCTCTATCCGGCTGAGAACGCCGCCGCCAGCCCGCTGCGCTACGAGATCGAAGGTGCCGAGCAGTACCGCATCCAGATGGCGATCGACGACGAGGACCTGGACCTCGGCGCGATCTATCACTCCCACACCCGCAGCGCCCCGTATCCCTCGCAGACTGACATCAACCTCGCCTTCTATCCCGACACGCTGTACATCATCGTCGGCCTGGCCGGAGATGAGCCCGACGTCAAGGCGTACGAGATCCGCGACGGCCGCGTGGCGGACGCCGAGCTGTCGGTGAGCTGATGCCAGGCCCGGCCGGCCGCGAGGACGAGCTCCTCTGCCCCGGCTGTGGCTCGCACTTTCACAGTGCCGAGCGCTTCTGCCCGGCCTGCTCGCTGCCCCTGATCCGGGCCCGACGCGATGACGTACCGCCGGTCATCAGCGAGCGCCATCGCCAGGCGCGCAAGATCAAGCCCCAGCTGGCCGAGGGCGAGCTGGTGCGGGTAGCCGGGGCGCAGAACCTGGCCGAGGCCGAGTTCATCCAGGGACTGCTGCTCGAGGAGGGGGTGCCGAGCCTGCTGCGGCGCAGCGCGGGCTTTGACGTCCCGGACATGCTCGCGGCCGGACCGCGCGACATCCTCGTCCCCGAGGCGGCCGTGCTGACTGCGCGCGAGGTGCTGCTCGAGGCCGAGCTGATCACACGCGAGCCTTCGCCGGGGCGACAGGTGGCTCCGGGGCGGCTGCTCGCCGGGATCCTGGTCGCGCTCGTCCTCGGGGCGCTGTTGCTGTGGCTGATCAGCCTGATCGGGCACGCCTGACCCCGGCCGGCCCCGTCGTACTGACCCGGTGCGCTCCGGTGTCAGAGGCCAGGGGATCTCGGTGTTGCTGTCGGTGGCGATCGGCGGTTGTGGGTCACTCGCCGTGTCGCGCTCGACCGAGCGTCGGAGCCCGGTGGGTGCCCGCCGGGCCGGTCAGTGCGCGCTGGCCGTGCGGGCCAGGTGCGAGCGCCAGACGCCTTCGGTGTGGGCCAGCGAGCGACCCCGGAACGCCTTGACCAGGGTGGCGGAGGGACCACCGGGCTCGAGCCGGCAGGCCAGCTGGGCGGCCGCCCGTTCTCCCTCCTCGCGGACCAGCAGGTCGATCACCGTCCCGCCGAGCAGGGCGGCGTCGCGCAGGCCGGGAGGGAATCGGATCCGCGCCGCCCCGCCCCCTTCGCGCAGCCGCCGCGCGATCGCCGGGCGGGCGTGCTCGGTCTGACCCGAGAACCAGCGCGCCGCCCCCTCAAGCAGCCACGCCCAGCGCAGCTCGCGCCGCAGGCGCAGGGGCCCCATGACCGGATAGAGCTCGCGGTTGTTCTCGATCACGACTCGGCGCGCATACAGCGCCGAGGCGCTCAGGGCGAGCATCTCACGCGAGCCCGGTACGTTGGAAGCCCGCCCCCTGAGCACGGCAGGGGCGAGGACGTGCAGCTCGTGGGCCCCGGCCCAGCCGGCCACGTAGCGGCGCGCCGCCGGTGCAGTCAGCAGCCAGACGAGGGGCAGGGCCGGATTGGTCATGGCCAGCGAGCCCACCCCCGAGTGCAGGACGACCGTCATCTCACCGACGGGGCGGGGGAAGAGCCCGGCCATCCGCAGCTGGGTGATCTGGAGGGCCTGGAGCACTCGCCGCGCGTCGCGGACGTCGGCCTCGTCGTGACGAGCCCGGAAATCGCCCAGCTCTGACTCGATCCACGGCATCGGCGCTCAGCCCGTCCCCACAGCGGCCGGGCCGCTCCGGCGTCAGACCAGAACGGGCTGACGGTCTGAGGCGATCGAGGCGATCTCCTCAGACGCGCGTTCGAACTCCTCGTCGGAGAGCACCGGGGTGCCCTCGAAGGGGAGTTCGCGCGTCAGCTCGAGCCACGAGCGACAACCACCGTATTCGTCGCGCACCTTGACCGTGACCGGCCGCGGGATTCTGTACGTGCGCAGCAGAATCACATGCAGAGGGTGGCGGCGCTTCCACGCCAGGCGCTTCTCGGCGTAATCCGTCGTCCAGACGTAAAACGGCGAGAGGGCGTCAACGGCGCGACGGTCGGTGACCGTGAAGTGCCCAGCCACCTCGGCCCAGGCCCGAATCCGCACGCGGTCAGGCTGAGTCAGCTGATCGCCGCGGTGGAGGGCGTGGGGATGTGGCTCGCCGTCGCTCCAGACGCCCTCTTCGAGGGCGCGCGACAACTCCGGGCGATGCGATTCACGCACCAGGTCGGTGCGCTGATGGTCGAACGTGGGGTAGAGAAAGAAGCGCTCATGCTCGAGCTTGAAGTGCTTCTCGGGTTCACGGATGCCGCCCTTGCGAAGCGTTAAAAGCTGCTCACCTTCGGCGAGCGCCCGCACAGTGACGGCCCATTCTTTAAAAGCAATCGGCATTTTGAGATAAAGGGGGGGAGACGGTTTATGGGTAAGCGGCAAGCCCCGCACGCGCCAAAAAGGCGACGTCAGCGACGGGACAAGTTGATTGTAGGCGAGTTGCCCGGATTTGCCAAATAAGCCTGCAAATTAGGCGTTTCGGAGATCCTCCAGAGCGGCTGAAGCTACAGTACCGTAAGCAGCTCGGGGTCGTGCGGAGGGGTCGGAGCCCGGCCTACAAACGGACGTTGGCAGCGCCCTCAAGGACCTCGATCAGGGCGGCGAAATCGGCGTCGCCCAGGTCGCGGCCTATCGCCGTGGAGAGGACCTCACGGGCGTGCGCGGCGGACGGAAAGCCGACCCCGATGGCCTGGCCCTCCTCGAGGCAGAGCCGGACGTCCTTGAGCATGTGCTCGAGCTTGAACAGCGTCGTGTAGTCGTGTCCGCGCATCGGGGCCGCCTTGAGCGCGAGCATCGCCGAGCCGCCGGACCCGGCGCCCATGACCGCGACGAGCGCGTCGAGGTCGACGCCGGCCCGCGCCCCCACGACCAGTGCTTCGCCGAGCACGGTGGCGTTGGCGGCGGCGACCGCGTTGTTGATCAGCTTGACCATCTGCCCCTGCCCCTGGGGGCCGGCGTGGACGATCACCTCGCCCATCGCCTCGAGCAGCGGCCGCAGGCGGGCAAAGTCCTCGTCTGAGGCCCCCACCATGAAGGTCAAGGTCCCGTCCTGGGCCTTGGGAGAGGAGCCGGTGACCGGGGCATCGATCAGCGTCAGGTCGCGTTGCTCGAGTGCTTCGCCGATCTCTCGCGTGGCGGTCACGCCGATCGTCGAGCAGTCCAGGAACAGCGTGCCGGGCCGGGCCGCGGTGGTGGCACCGCTCTCGCCGTCGAGCAGGAGCGAGTGCACCTGAGGCCCGTCCACGACCATCGTGATCACGATGTCTGCCTCCCGCGCAGCGACGGCGGGCGTCTCGGCGAGCTGCGCGCCGTGCTCGGCGGCGAACGCCTCGGCGGTGGCGAGGGTGCGGTTGTAGACGGTCAGGGCAAAGCCGGCCCGGACCAGGTTGGCCGCCATGCGCGAGCCCATGATGCCCAAGCCGAGGAAGGCGATGCGTTCGCTCACGACCCAGATGATGCCGGACTTCCATAACCCCCGCCGCCCGGCGTCTCGATCCGCAGGCGTTGCCCAGGCGCCAGCTCGCCGATCACCTTGGGCCCGAGCTCGGCGCCGTCGAGCAGGTTGCGACCCGGTTGGCCAGCGGCGCCCCCGGCGGCCCCGGGCGGGGGGTGGCGCCGGCGCTCGGTGATCAGCGAGTAGCGCAACGGCGCCAGCGCCTCGAGTTCACGCACGACGCCGTCGCCCCCCGCGTGGCGCCCGGCGCCGCCCGAGCCACGCCGCAGCGAGTACTCGACCACCCGCATCGGGAACTCGAGCTCGAGCGCCTCGACCGGCGTGTTGAGGGTGTTGCTCATCGCCACGTGGACGCCGCTGGGACCGTCGGCGTCGGCGCAGGCGCCCTGGCCGCCCCCGATCGTCTCGTAGTAGACGACGTCGTCGTTGCCGAGCGTGAGATTGTTCATCGTGCCCTGGCCGAGCGCGTGGCCGAAGGCTCCCAGCACCACGTCGGCGATCCGCGACGAGGTCTCCACGTTGCCGCCCACCACCGCGGCCGGCGACCGCGCGTTGAGCAGCGAGCCCTCGGGCGCAATCACCTCGAGGGGGCGATAGGCGCCGGCGTTGGCGGGGATGTCGGGGTCGGTGAGCACGCGCAGGGCGAAATAGCAGGCCGAACGGGTCACCGCCAAAGGGCAGTTGAGGTTGCCCTGGTACTGCTGCGCGCTGCCGGTGAAGTCGAGCACGAGCTGCGCTCCGCGCTTGGTGGCGCGCAGGACGATCGGCAGGTCGCCGTCGCGGCCCTCGAGCACGTCCCGGGCCTCGTAGACGCCGTCGTCGAGCTCGGCCAGGCAGGCGCGGGTGCGGCGCTCGGCGTAGGCAAGCGTCTCGGCGAAAGCCTCGCGCAGCCGCGCGGTGCCGGTTCGGGCGTGCAGCTCCACGGCCCGCAGCGCCCCGATCCGGCCCGCGGCGAGCTGGGCGCGCAGGTCGGCGCGGCGCTGCTCGGGGCGGCGCATCAGTCCGCTGAGCTCGGCCACGGCGTTGGCGTCGAGGATCCGGGGCGCGATCACCACGCCCTCGTCCTGCAGGGTGCGGCTGTCGGCCGGCATCGACCCGGGGGTGGGGCCTCCGACGTCGGCGTGGTGGGCCCGGTTGGCGGCGAAGGCGATCAGCTCGTGACCACCGCGCTTCGCGAGGCCGGCGGTACCCGCGAACACCGGGGTGACGACGGTGATGTCCGGGAGATGGGTGCCGCCCCGATACGGGTCGTTGAGGATCCAGGAGCGCCCGGGGCGGTGCTCCTCGCCGAGAACCGCGGCGACCGCGGCGGGCATCGCCCCGAGGTGGACGGGGATGTGCTCGGCCTGCATGACCATTTCCCCGTCCGGCGTGAACAAGGCCGTCGAGGCGTCGCGGCGTTCCTTGATGTTGGCCGAGTGCGCGGAGCGGATCAGGACCGCACCCATCTCCTCACAGATCGCGTGCAGCGCGCCGCTCAGCACCTGGAGCTCGACGGCGTCGATCATCCGACCGCCCGCCTCAGGTCGGTCGTGCCCTGGCCGTCGACGGTGCCGCTCCAGCCCGGCGGCACGAGCAGGGTCGCTTCGGGCAGCTGCACCACCGCGGGGCCGGCGATCTCGGTTCCGGGGCTCAGGTCACCGCGCAGCACCTCGAGGTCGAGCTCTTCTCCGCCCAGCCGGGCCGGGCGCTGACCGCGGCTCTCCTCGCCACCGCTCGGCGCCGTCAGCTGCACCTCGGCCCCGGCGACCGTGGCGGTAACGCGGATCGTGACCAGCTCGAGGTCCTGTTCTGAGTCGCAGTAGCCGTAGCGCTCCTCGTGCCGGCGCTCGAAGGCGGAGCGCAGCTGGGCCGCGGAGGGCTCCAGGCCGGCGCTGATCGGCAGCTCGAAGGCCTGACCGCGATAGCGCAGCTCGTAGACCGCCCGCAGCTCGGCCGCCGAATCCCCGAGCTCGCCGCGCGCCTGCTCTCCGAGCTCCGCCGTGCACTGCGCGACCGCGGAGGCGGTCAGCTCGTCGCCGGACAGAAAGACGCTGCGCTGCGCGTCGCGCCGGCGCGGCGACACGACCAACCCGAGCGCCGCCAGCACTCCCGACGCCCGCGGGCACAGGATCCGCTCGATCCCGAGCTCGTCGGCGATCGCCGCCGCGTGCAGGCCACCGGCTCCGCCGAAGGCGAGCAGGGCGTAGCGGCGCGGATCGATCCCGCGCTGGACCGTGACCACCCGCAGCGCCCGGACCATCTCGGCGTTGGCGACCCGGACGATCCCCTCGGCACAGCGCAGCGGGTCGAGGTCCAACTCGGCGGCCAGCTCCGCGATCGCCCGCTCGGCGGCCGCGCGATCCAGTTCGACGCCGCCCGCCAGCGGGGCGTCGGGGGCCAGGTAGCCGAGCAGCAGGTTGGCGTCGGTGACAGTCGGCTGCTCGCCGCCGCGCCCGTAGCAGGCCGGTCCCGGCTCGGCGCCCGCCGACCGGGGTCCGACGCGCAGCGCGCCGCCGGGGTCACGCCAGCCGATCGAGCCTCCGCCGGCGCCGACCGTGTGCACCGCGACCATCGGCAGCGCGAGCGGGCGCTCCGCGATCGTTCCCGCACTCTGTTCCTGGACGGCCCCGGCGTCGATCACGCAGACATCGCACGAGGTTCCTCCCATGTCGAAGCAGAGTGCCTCGGGAGCCTCCGAGGCCCGGGCGACGAAGGCGGCGCCCGCCGCGCCGGCCGCGGGCCCCGAGAGGACCGTCCAGGCGGCGTGCCCGGCGGCGGCTTCGAGATCGATCAGGCCGCCGCCGGACTGCATGATGGCCGGCGGGGGCAGCTCGGCCTCGCGGCAGCGGTCGGCCAGGCGGCGCAGGTAGCCGGCCAGGAGGGGAGAGAGGGCGGCGTCAATTTCCGTGGTCGCGGCCCGCTCGAATTCCCGGAAGGTGCCCACCACCTCGTGCGACAGCGAGACGTGAACATCGGGCAGCTGTTCGGCGAGCGCCCGGGCGATCACGTCCTCGTGCTCGGGGTATCGGTAGGAGTGCAGGAGACACACGGCCACCGCTTCGGGCTCGTGCTCGGCCACCTGGCGCGCGATCGCGGTCGCGGCTTCGCTGGTCAGCGGCCGCAGGGGGCCCTCGGGTGTCATCCGCTCGGGGACGCCGAGGCGCCGCGGCGGCGGCGTGAGCGGCGCCGGGCGAGCCGCGCACAGCCGGTAGAGCTCGCGCCGGTCCTGGCGCCCGAGGGCGATCAGGTCGGTGAAGCCCTCGGTGGCCAGAAACACAGTCCGCGCGCCCCGCTCCTCGAGCAGCGCGTTGGTGGCCACGGTCATTCCGTGCGAGAACGCGCGCACGTCGCGCGCCGACGCGCCGGCCGCCTCGAGGACAGCCTGCACGGCGGCCAGCACACCCTCGGACTGGTCCGCCGGGGTGCTCGGTGCCTTGGCGGTGACGAGCCGGCCGTCGTATGCGAGCACGGCGTCGGTGAAGGTCCCGCCGACGTCGACGCCCAGGAGCATCAGCCTGTTTTACACCGCCTCAAGCGCCGCCGGCGGAGACGGCCGCGTCAGGGCGGGGCACCCGAGCCCGCGCGAGCGGGCTCCATATCCCTAAATCAAGCGGCCAGCGCGGGCGCGAGCTCTTCGGTCTCGGCCAGGTGCTGGTGAGACGGGCAGTAGCCGTTGTGGGGCAGCGGCATCCGCTGGCAGGGCGTCCCCTTACGGGTGCTCGCGCGGCATTGCAGGGGGTTGCCGTAGAGGTCATAGCCGTTCTGGGGCACCTTGCGCAGGAACTCGTCCGCGCAGGCCAGGTAACGCTCGATCACGCGCAGCAGACGGGGCTGGGAGCTCATCGGGAAGTAGGCCCGGATGTCGTTGAACAGCGTCCGCGCGGGCCGCGCGAAATAGTGGCGATCGGTGGCGAGGCGCTCGACGGCGCTCTCACAGGCATGGAGCACACGCTCGTGATTGGCGTGGGGGCATTCCCCGTGCGGGTCCTCCAAGATCTCGGAGGCGATCTCCCGGTAGATCGCGCGACTGAAGCGGTACATGGTGGTCTCTTTCCCTGAATTTTTGGGCGCTCACCGGCCGAGCGCGTACCAGAATCTACGGGCGAGTATTCCCGCGCAGTGTGAATTTGACCGCGTACCGCATATTAACTAGACATTAAGCCGGAATCTGGCTTTTTTGGTCTGTGCGGCTATTTCCAGGGGGTGAGCTCGGGCTCGGCGTCGCCGGTGAGGGTGACGTGGACGCCGTCCAGTTCCGGCTTTCGCTCGGGGAAGTCAGTACGCAGATGCGCGCCGCGGCTCTCCTCGCGAGCCAGCGCGCAGCGGGCGATCAGGCGGGCCAGCGGATACGGGTTCTCGACCAGGGTGCGCAGGCCATCGCCGTTGCGCTCGAGGCCCGCGTAGCGCCACAACGCGGCCCGGGTCGCGGGGCTGAGGGGCGGCGGCCTGAGGTTTGGGGTGGCCACGTCAGCGGCGGGGTCCCCGGCCGCGGCGGGCTCGCCGAGCGCCGCGCGGGCCGCCCGGGCCCCGAACACGAAGCATTCGCTCAAGGAGTTTGACGCGAGTCGGTTGGCTCCGTGCAGCCCGGTGCACGAGCACTCGCCGACCGCGTAGAGCCCGGGGAGCGTGGCCCGGCCTTCGAGGTCGGTCGCGATCCCGCCCATCATGTAGTGGGCCGCCGGCGCCACCGGGATCAGCTCGCGCTCGGGATCGATCCCGGCCTGGCGCAGGGCGCTGACCACGTTGGGAAACAGAGCGGCGTCGACGTCGCGCATATCCAGTCCGACCGACCCCGCCCCGGTGGCGTCCATCTCGCGCTGCACGGCCCGGGCGACCTCATCGCGGGGGGCGAGCTCGTCCACGAAGCGCTCGCCGCCCGCCCCGAGCAGGTGGGCCCCCTCGCCGCGCACCGCCTCGGTGACCAGGAAGCCGTCGGCGCCGTTGTCGCCGACCACCGCCGTGGGGTGAAACTGCATGAGTTCGAGATCGGCGAGCTGGGCGCCGGCGTAGTGGGCCAGCAGCATGCCGCCCCCCGTCGCCCCGGTCGGGTTCGTCGTCCGCGCCCAGAGCGCGGCCGCCCCGCCGGTGGCGAGCACGATGGCGGGAGCGTGCAGGCGGCCCCCGTCGGCGAGCCGGGTCCCGATGGCGCGACCGTCCTGGGTGAGGATTCCCACCACCCGGCGCTGCTCGAGGACCTCGATCCGCTCGTCCTGAGCGACCAGGGCGGATAACTGGCGGACCAGGCGCCGGCCGGTGGCGGCGCCCCCGGCGTGGACGACCCGGCGCGCGGAGTGGCCGCCCTCCAGGCCGAGGGCGAGCTGCCCGCGGCGGTCGGCGTCGAACTGGACACCGAGGGAGGTCAGGTGGTCGACGGTGGCCGGAGCCTGATCGCAGAGCACCCGCGCGGCCGACGTGCGAACCGCGTCCCGGCCGGCGGCGACGGTGTCGGCGAGGTGGCGGTCGGGGCTGTCGTCGCTGGCCAGAGCGGCGGCCAGTCCTCCCTGGGCCCAATAGCTCGATGACTCGGCCAGCGGGGTGGCTGAGACCAGCGTCACGCGACCGCCCAGCCGGGCCGCACAGAGCGCGGTGTAGAGACCGGCGGCGCCGGCGCCCACGACGGCTACCTGGGTCTCGTCTCGGGACACCTGGTCGGTACGGTACCGGCCGATGGCCGCCGCCCCCGTGTTTCTCTCGGACCCCTCGTCTCTGGGTCATGACACCGGCCCGCACCCCGAGCAGCCGGCCAGGGTGGTGGCGATCGAACGCGAGCTGGAAGGTCGTGGTTGGCTGGGCTACGAACGGGCCCGCTCCTCGGCGGCGGCGCGGTCGGCGCTGACCGCCGTGCACCCCGACGCGTTTGTGGCGGCGATCGAGGCGGCGGCGGCGGGGGGCGGGGCCCAGATCGACGCCGACACGGTCGTCAGCCCGGGGTCTTTTCTCGCTGCTGAGCACGCTGCGGGGGGCGCGGTCGAGCTCGTCGACCGGCTGTTGTCGGGTTCGGCCCCGACCGGGTTCAGCTCGCATCGCCCGCCCGGCCACCACGCCGAGCAGGCGCGGGCGATGGGCTTCTGCCTGTTCAACAATGTCGCCATCGCCGCCCGGCATGCGCTGTCTGAGGGCGGGTGCGAGCGGGTGATGATCGTCGACTGGGACGTGCACCACGGCAACGGGACCAACGACATCTTCCACGACGACCCGCGGGTCCTGTTCGTCTCCCTGCACCAGTCGCCGCTGTACCCCGGAACGGGGTCCGCCTCGGATGTTGGCGCGGGGGCCGGGGCCGGCTTCACGGTCAACCTGCCGGTGGCGCCGGGCTCGGGCGATGAGTTGTTCGTTGGGCTCGTGGACGGCGTGGCGGTGCCCCTGGCCCGGTCCTTCGCTCCCCAGCTGCTCTTGATCTCGGCGGGCTTTGACGCGCACGAGGAGGACCCGCTGGCCGATTGCGCGGTGACTGACGCCGGGTTTGCGGCGATGACGGCCTCGTTGCGCAATGTCGGCGCCGAGGTGGCGTGTCCGGTGGGCGGCGTGCTCGAGGGTGGCTACGCGCTGCTGGCGCTGGGGCGGTCGGTGGCCGAGACGATGGCCAGCTTGGTTGCGCCGCCGGCGATTTCGCGAGGCTCGGCGTCGGCGCGGCTCGTTCCCGAGGTCGCCGCGGCGCGGGACCGGCTGGCGACGTGGTGGCCTGACCTCGGCGCCTGAGCTCCCCGCCACCGGCGGGCGTGGTCGGCGGGCATGGTCGGCGGGCGCCATGGGCGGGCGCCATCGGGCGGCGGCGCCCCGACCTGCAAAACGCGAAAAACTTGCCGCGTCCGTCCAAGGTTTTCCTCTCGCGCAGGCTCAGCCCGACAGGTGCGAAAAACCCGCGGACGCGGGCCAAGATTTTCACGAAATGCAGGTAGCCCTCCGGGTGTCCAGAGCTGGCCTCCCAGGGACGAACGTCCTCGGCACTCGGCTCCCCGGCTAGGGGCTACGGAGCGCCGGGGCGGGGGTGTCCGCCGCGGCTTGGCGGTTGGCGTCGCTGGTCAGGTTCGAGAGGACGATCAGGAACACGACCAGGAACGTGGCGGCGACGCCGATCACGATGCTGGCCGGGATCAGCCAGCCGCGGGGCCGGTCGACCACGTCACCCTGGTCAGCTGCGGACTCGGGCTCCTCGGGCGCCGGCGCGGGTTGGGCCTGCGGCGGCGCGGGCTGGGCCTGCGGCGGCGTGGTCCGCGGCGCGGTTGGCGGCCGGACGATGGCCGGGCGCGGGGGCTCTAGCGGGCGCCGGGGTGGCGGCGCCGCCGGAGCCGGTGCCGGCGGAGGGTCGGGGACACCCGCAGCCTCGGGGACAGCCGCAGCCTCGGGGACAGCCGCAGCCTCGGGGACAGCCGCAGCCTCGGGGACAGCCGCAGCCTCGGGG
>JBOGYN010000327.1:0-10769 GCA_050696855.1 Solirubrobacteraceae bacterium
TCTGGACGCCCCCCCACTTCTGGGCGCTGGCCCTGCTCCTCGCTCCCCACTACGAGGCGGCCTCGGTGCCGATGATGCCGGTCGTGCGCGGCGCCCCCGCCACGGCGCGCCAGGTCCTGATCTACACGATCGTGCTCAGCGCGGCGACGCTGGTGCCGGTGGCGACCGGCACGTTCGGACTCCTCTACCTGCTCGCGGCGGTGGCCCTGAACGCGGCCTTCTGCGTGCTCGCCTGGCGGGTGTGGAAGCAGGCCAGCGCCAAGCGGGCGGCCGTACTCTTTCACTATTCGCTGCTGTACCTGGCCTTGCTGTTCGTCGCCGTCGCCGTCGACGCCGCGGTGCGCTGAGCTAGGAGGGTTCGCGCTGGAGCACGCGAATGTCGTGAGCCAAGCCTTCGGGGGTGAGCTGGTCCGCGGCGAAGCCGATTCGCTCGAGGCCGCGCTTGTCGATCAGGATCACGAACGTGGAGTGGTCGACCTTGGGGGTCACCGGCAGCACCGCGTAGGCGTGCCAGATCGGCCGCATGACCTGCTCGGGCCCGTTGACGAAGGCCAGCCGCCCCGTCATCCCGTGCTTGGCCAGAAAGGCCCGCCGGTGGGCTACGGTGTCCTCCGCCGGGGCCGCGCTGACGCCGATCGCGGGGACACCGCGACCCTCGTGCGGGAGCAGATTGAGCGCCCCCTTGATCTGCTCGACCATGAACGGGCAGGTGTCGTGACAGAGCGAATGGATAAAGGTGAGCACGACGACATGCCCGCGGTAGCCAGACAGGATGACCCGACGGCCGTTGACGTCGCGGAGGGCGAAGTTGTGGGCCTTCAGCCCGGGCGGCATCGTCGGCCCGGCGAACTGCGACCTCGGGGTAGGTGGCTTGGTCGGAGTGTGGGCCGAGCCCCGGTTGCCGACCAGCACGAACACGATCGCGCCCGCGAGCACGACCAGCAAGACCATCAGCATCCGCTGGAGCTTGGCACTTGCCGCCATGACTTTGGATTTTCGCATGAATGAGGCCGAGCAGCTGGCGTCGAGCCTGAGGTCAGTGGTGGAAGACGAGCGCGTCCTGCAGGCCCTGGCCCGAACGCCGCGCGAGCGGTTCGTGCTCGCCGAGGATCGCGATCGCGCCTACGAGAACATCGCCCTGCCGATCGGCTGCGGGCAGACGATCTCCCAGCCGGTGGTGGTGGCGCGGATGCTCGCTCTGCTTGAGCTCACGGGCGAGGACCGGGTGCTCGACGTCGGCACGGGCTCGGGCTACCACGCGGCGGTGCTGGCTCGTCTGTGCCGCCATGTGTGGACGGTCGAGCGTCACGCGGAGCTTGCCTGGGCGGCCGCCAACACGCTTGCCGACCTGGGTCTCGACAACGTGACCTGCCTGTGCGGGGACGGCGGGGTCGGGGTGCTCGACGAGGCGCCCTTTGACGCCATCAACGTCGCGGCCGCCGCCAGCGCGGTGGTGCCGCCCGAGCTCGAAGCCCAGCTGGCGCTCGGAGGCCGCCTGGTGGCGCCGATCGGCTGGCCCGATCAGCACTTGACCCGAGTCCGTCGCTCCGCCCACGGCTTACACCGCGAGCGGCTGGACCCGGTCAGGTTCGTGCCGCTCGTGCCCGGCGCGGAGCCGTGACGGCGAGTCGCTCCTGCATGACGCCCACCGCGACCGGGCTCTCGTCGATCAGGACGAAGCGCCTCCCCAACTCCCGGCAGACGGCGCCTAGTGTGCCCGACCCGGCGAACGGGTCCAGACACCACCCGCCCGGGCGCGCAGAGGCGGCGACCAGGCGCCGCAGGACGCCCTCGGGCTTCTGGGTCGGATATCCGGTCTTTTCGGCCCCATTGGTGGGCACGATGGTGTGAAACCAGACGTCGGTGGGCCGCTTGCCCCGCGCCGCCTTCTCGGCGCTGACCAATCCCGGAGCCATGTACGGCTCGCGGTCGACCGCCTCGGCGTCGAAGTGATGGGCCCCGGGAGTGCGGACGTAGACGAGGATCGTGTCGTGCTTGGCCGGCCAGCGACGGCGGGGCTTGGCGCCGTAGTCATACGCCCAGATCAGCTCGTTGAGGAAGGCGTCACGGCCGAAGATCTCATCGAGCAGGAGCTTGCAGTAGTGCACCTCGCGGTAGTCGATGTGGAAGTAGAGCGTTCCGTGGGGAGCGAGCAGCTCGCGGGCCCGGGTCAGCCGGGGCTCGAGAAAGCCCAGATAATCGCCAAAGGCGTCGTCATAGCTGAGGGACTGCAGCAGCTGGGTGCGGTAGCGCCGGCCCCCGAACCCGAGCCGAGCGGACTGCGGATCCTCAGTCGCGGCGAGCGTGCGCCGGACCTGGGCGCGACCGGTGTTGAACGGAGGATCGAGATAGACGAGGTCAAACTGACCCTCGGGAAGGCGGGGCAGCGCAGTCGCGTTGTCCCCGGCCAGGATCAGGTCGTCATCGAGCACCACCGGTACGTGCACCGATTGGGATCGCATGGGTCGGCACCGTACCGTGATCGGCGGCTGTCAGCTGGGTGTAAAGGCGGCGTGGCAAACCGTGAGAAGGTTCTGATAACCGCTAGGATCTCACTCGGTGATCTCTGACCTCTTCACCCGTCTGCGGCTTTCGGCCCTTGCGCGGAGGATCACGCGCTACGCGATTGGATCGGTCCTCGCGTTGCTCACCAGCGTGGTCGTATTCGCCATCCTCTACGTGCTCCACGTGGGCACGACGGCGTGCTCAATCGCGGCCTTTGTCGCCGGCGCCCTGCCGAACTGGATCCTCAACCGCCGCTGGGCCTGGAAGATCCGGGGGAAGGTCAACTTCTGGCGCGAGGTCGTCGCCTACGTCGTGATCTCGGTCCTGGTCCTGATCGCATCATCGGCCGCCACCGGCTGGACCCAGGATCGGGTCCTGGGAATTGCGCCTGGCCACGGGATCCGCGTGATCCTCGTGACCGCCTCCTACGTCGCCGTCCAGGCCTTCTTCTTCGCCGCCAAGTTCCTGGTCTACGAGCACTGGGTGTTCGCGGGCCGCTCTCGGCTGCGGGCGGCTTTGCGATCGCGCCACCAGGTGTGGACCGCGGCGCGCGCGAACCGCACGCCGTAGCCGAAGTTCCCGCCCTTCTTGGTCTTTGTGGCGTGCCGGTCGCGGTCGCGCATGGTCGTCGGGACCTCGGCCAAGCGATAGCCGTGCAAGGCGGCTGAGATCATCAGCTCCGACGCCTGGTACTGGGGCTGCTCGAGGACCACGGCGGCCGTCACTTCTGAGCGCATCGCGCGCAGACCGCAGGCCGGGTCGGTGATCCGATGGCGGACCAGCAGGCTGATCAGGGCCCCGAACACGATCACGCCGGCGTGGCGGGTGGTGTCGGTGGTCAGCTCTGAACCCAGCCGGCGCGAGCCGGACACGAAGTCGGCGCGACCATTGAGGATCGGCTCGATCACGCCCGCGATCTCGTGGGCGTCGTATTGACCGTCGGCATCGATGGTCACGATCACCTGAGCCCCGCGGGCCCGAGCCAGCCAGTAGCCGAGCCGCAACGCCGCGCCCTGACCGCGGTTGACCGGGACGTCGCAGACCAGCGCCCCCGCCTCCCGGGCGCGAGCGACGGTGGCGTCATTGGCTCCGTCGACGACGACGATCGTCTCGCTGCGCAGTCCGGCGGCCTCACTGGGGATCCCAGCGATCACCTCGGCGACGGTCGGCTCCTCGTTGTAAGCCGGGATGACCACGGCCAGCGGGGCACCCGAGCCGGCCGGATAGGCGGCCAAAAAGGCCTCGGCGGCCGGTCGCTCAGCCGGCTCGAGGCGCTCGGACTCGGCCGCGGTCACGAATCGCTCGGGGTCGGTGAGGGTCACGCCGCCGGAGCCTTGACCTCGGCCGTGGACCACTCCTCCCAGACGGCGACGAGACCGTCGGCGAGGGCCGGGAAGCGCGGGGACCAGCCGGCCGCGTGGGCACGGCTGGGATCGACGATCACGGCCGGCATCTCGCCCGCCTTGGCGGGTCCGTGCTTCACGGGCAGCGGCGTCCCGCTGACCGCGCGGACCGCCGCCACCACCTCGTGCACCGAGAGCGAGGTGCCCGAACCGATGACCATCGGCCCCGTCCACGCCTCGCTGGTCAGGCCGAGGCGCATCGCCTGGACCACATCGGAGACATGAACGTAGTCGCGCACCTGGTCTCCGTCGCCGTAGATCTCGAACGTCGTGCCGAGCCGAATGGCGCGCATCAGCCGGGCGACGATGCTGTCCTTGGCCTGCATTCCCGGGCCGTAAACGTTGGTCAGACGGATGCAGGCGCAGCGCAGACCGTAGGACGCTGTGTAGGCCGACATCAGCATCTCGCCGGCCGCCTTGGTCGAGCCGTAGGGAGTGAGCGGGCGCAGGGTCGCCGCCTCGGAGATCTTCGGGGCCTCCATCGGGCCGGTTACGGCGTTGGTGGAGGCGAAGGACAACGACGTCACCCCCGCCTTGCGTCCCGCCTCGAGCAGCGCGGCGGTCCCGGCCACGTTGGTCTGGAAGGTGAGCTCGGGTTGCTCGAGCGAGCGCAGGACCGAGGTGACCGCCGCGAGATGGACGATGGAATCAAAGCCACCCGCGAAGGCGACATCAAGGACCGCCGGGTCGGCGATGTCGCCGATCACCACGTCGACGGACGGGTCGACGTGCGGCTGTAGATCCACGACCCGGACCTGGGCGCCGGCGGCGGCCAGCTCAGCCACCACGTGGCGGCCGATGAAACCCGAGCCGCCGGTGACCAGGACACGACGTCCGGCCAGCGACTGGGTAACGGGGGCAGCGGCGCTCACGGCCGCGAGGATACGCGATCCGGGGCGTGAAGCACCCGCAATCGCTGATACCTTCGGGCCACCGGTGTCGGAGCCAATGTCTTCCGCGCGGGCCCAGCCGGCGGACCGCAGCGCGGGCCGCACGTTCCGCGCCCGCCGCTCAGCCGCAAGCCGCCTCATCTACCGCCTGCGCTGGCCGCTCGGGGGGGTGCTGCTGCTGGCCGTCTCGGCTCTGCTCGTGGGGGCGGCGGAGGTCCGGCCCGGATATGACCACTACGGCTGGCTGGTGTGGGGCCATCTCACCCTCCACGGCAAGCTCGACACCAATGGGGCGCCCTCCTGGAAGCCGCTCCCCTACCTATTCACGCTGCCCTACGCGCTGGCCGGCCGAGACGCACTGTACCTGTGGATGACCACCGCCTTCGCCGTCTCGCTGAGCGGGATGGTGTTCGCGTGGCGCGTCGCCTTCTGGCTCGTCGGCGCACCGGCGCAGCGCCGGTACGCGGCCTACGCCGCCGGGCTGGTCGCCGCGCTCGCCGTGGCCGGCATCAGCCGGTATCCGCACTCGGTCCTCAGTGCCGAGTCCGACACGATGATCGTGGCCCTGTGCCTCGCCGCGGTGGACTGCATGCTGTGCCGGCGCTATCGGTGGGCCTTCTGGCTGTGGTGGCTGGCGGCGCTCGGACGGCCGGAGGCCTGGGTGCTGCTGGGCCTGTATCTCCTGTGGGCGTGGCGGCAGGTCCCGGCCATGCGCTGGCAGATGGTGGCCGGGGTCGCGCTCGTGCCGCTGCTCTGGTTCGGGATCCCCGCGCTGACCTCCAAGAGCCTGTTCTCGCCCGCCACCCTGGCCGAGAACTCGCCGCGCGCGCTGCACGGCAACAAGATCACCGGCACCTTCGGGCGCTTCCTCGCCCTCAATGCCCCCACGATCAAGATCACCGCCCTGGCCGCGGTGATCCTGGCCGCGCTGCGCCGTGACCGTCGCGTGCTGGCCCTCGCCGCCGGCGTAGTGGTGTGGGTCGCGGTCGAGATCCTGTTCGCGCTGCACGGCTGGTCAGCTGTCCCCCGGTACATCTACGAGGCGGGCGCCGGCCTCGGCGTGCTGGCCGGTGTGTTCGTGGGCCTGGTGATCCTCGACGCGCCGCACGTACTCGAGTGGATGCGCGTGCGGGTCTCGCCTCAGCTGGCGGGTCTGGCCTCGCTGATTGTCCTGGCCGGCTTCGCGCTCTCGCTGGCCTCGACCGCGCGCTCGCGGGTCGTCTACGAGCGAGAGGACCTCTCCGAACAGCGCACGCGGGCGAGCGAGATCAAACTGCTGGACCGTGTGGTGGATCATCTCGGTGCGGCCCGGATCCTGGCCTGCGGGCACCCCAACATCAGGATCGGCTGGCAGAGCGCGCTGGCCTGGGATCTCGGCACCAACGTCGGAGTGCTGTTCTACAACCCAAACTCCCAGCGCACCCATCCCCAACCGGTGGTGAACATGTACGCGCGCTCGTACGGGTGGTCGTTCTTCCCCAGTCATACGAGGACTGCCGCCCAGACTGCCCGCTGCTCGGGCCTCACCTACCGGACATGAGCTGGGCCCCGCCCGAGCGCGCGTCCCTGTCCGCTCGCGGACGGGCGCGCATCCTTCGTCAGCGGCGCCGCCGCCTGGTGGTGCTGCTCGTAATGGTGGGGGTCGCCGTGGCCGCGCTGATCTCGGCTCTGGCCGCCGGCCCGCTGCCGGGTCCGCCCCGGGCTGGCTTGGCCGCCGCCGCCGCGGGCGGAAATCCGTTTGGCTACGCGCCGGCCCGCGAGTCGGAATACATCGCGCGGGCGACGGCCGGCAACGCCCACGCCCTGTTCGTCAAAAGTCCCGGCGGCGCAGTCGCCACCGCCGCACGGGTCGCCGCCTACCGCCCGCTGATCGATCGCGCCGTCGCCGGGACGGGGATCGATCCGGCGCTGCTGGAGGGGATCGTGTTCGTGGAGAGCGCCGGGCGCGCCCAGGTGATCGCGGGCAACGATCCCACCTCAGCCGCGGGCCTGACCCAGATTCTCGCCCAGACGGGCCAGTCGTTGCTGGGCATGCACATCGATCTTGCCCGCAGCCGGCGGCTGACCACGGCCATCGACGGCGTGGCGAGCGGCACCCGGCGGGGCCGACTCGCGCCGCTGCTGGCGCGCCGGGCGGCCATCGATGACCGCTTTAACCCCGCCAAGGAGCTGGCCGGGACCGTGCGCTACCTCCGGTTCGCCCAACACCAGTTCGGGCGGGTGGATCTGGCTGCGGAGTCTTACCACATGGGCGTCGGCAACCTGCACCAGGTCCTGTCGGACTACAACGGCGGGCACGCCGTCCCCTACGTACAGCTCTACTTCGATTCTGCGCCTGACAATCACGGCACCGCGTACCGGCTGCTGGCCGGCTTCGGGGACGACTCGTGGCTGTACTACTGGCGAATCCTCGGCGCGGTCTCGGTGATGCGGCTGTACCGAAGCGACCGCACCGCCCTGACCCGGCTGGCCTCTCTGCAGAACGCCGATTCCGCCGGGGCGTATGTCCTGCATCCCCCCGACCGAACCCCGGGCTTCGCCGACCCGAGCGCGCTCTCGGCCGCCTATCAGGACCGGACGCTGGTGCCGTTGCCGACCAACCTGGCCGCGCTCGGTCTCGCCGTTGACCCCACGATGGGCTCGGCGGCCGGTCGCCTCGGCGTGCCGCGGGGGCTGTACCGCGGACTGCGCCCGGCAGCCCTGAAGCTGATCGTCGCGCTCGCCGCCCGGGTCCGCTCGCTGGCCGGCGGCGCGCAGCCGCTGCAGATCTCCAGCACGGTCGCCGACCACGAGTACCAGCGGGCGACCGGGAGTGTGGTCCCCGCCGCCGCCGCCGGCTGGTCCTTCCAGATCGCCCGTCACTACGTCAGCGCTGCCCAGGCGCAGGCGTTCCAGGCCGTGCTCGACCGCCTCCAGGCCCTCAACCTGATCGCCTGGGCGCGGGCGGGTTCGATGATCGACGTGACGGTCGCCGCGAACGCGGCGGCTTGGCTGCGGTAGGTTGGCGGCATGACCGACGCGATCCGCACCCCCGATGAGTTGACCCAGGGTCTGCCCGACTTTCCCTTCGCGCCCCACTGGCGCAAGTATGAGGGGCTGCGGCTCGCCCACCTCGACGAAGGTGACGGCCCGCCGGTGATGTTCGTGCACGGCGAGCCGACGTGGTCGTTTCTGTGGCGCCACGTGATCCCGCCCGTCCGCGACGCGGGCTTTCGGTGCGTGGCCCCCGACCTGCCCGGGTTCGGGCGCTCGGACAAGCCGGTCGACATCGATTGGTACACCTATGACCGTCACACCGACGCGATCTCAGGGCTGCTTGAAACACTCGATCTGCGCGATGCGACGGTCGTCGTCCACGACTGGGGCGGCCCGATCGGGCTGCGCCTCGCGGTCGAGCACCCAGACCGGATCGCGCGCATCGTAATCCTCGACACCGGGCTGTTCACCGGCCATCAGAAGATGACCGAGGCGTGGACCTCATTTCGGGACTTCGTGGCGCGCACCGAGGACCTCCCGGTCGGCTTCCTGATCCGCGGCGCCTGCCAGCGGGAGCCGGGCGAGGATGTCATCGCCGCCTACGAGGCACCCTTCCCCAACCAGGACTCAAAGGCGGGAGCGCGCGCCTTCCCGCTGATCCTCCCCACCGCCCCCGACGCCCCCGGGGCCGCAGCCGGCCAGCGGGTGCTCGAGGCGCTGCGCGAGGACCAGCGGCCGAAGTTGATCCTGTGGGCCGATTCTGATCCGGTCCTGCCGCTCGAGACCGGACGGAGGCTCGCGACCGCACTAGGTACCGAGGTCGCCCATGTGATCGAGAACGCCAGCCACTTCCTGCAGGAGGACGCCGGTCCCCAGATCGGCGAACTGATCGCCGAGTGGCTGCGGGCCTAGACGGCCTGCTTCTCGGGCTCGGGGCTCGGGGCGGCCGGGTCGCCGGCTGGAGCGGGTAGGGGCAGATCGCCGGTGCGCTGCTCGTAGGCGCCGCGCAGCATGTGGTCAGGGTTGACCAGCACCTGGTCTCCCTTGAGGATCTTGGTGATGAAGTCGGCCACCGAACGCGGCACCAGGTTCATGGTCCTAAACAGGCCGGCCACCGACTTGGGCACATACACGTCAGTCCGGCCGGTCTGGAGCGCCTCGACGATTGCGTTGGCGACGTCCTCGGGCTCCACGACCTTGACCCCGCGGCTGCGCTGCAAGCCCGAACCGAGCTCGGTGTTGACCACCACAGGCATGACGATGCTGACGTCGATGTCAGTGGGGCGGACTTCGGCCCGGATCGCCTCACTGAGCCCGACCACCGCATGCTTGGTCGCGCAGTAGGTGGCGCCGCCCGGGAAGCCGGCCTTGCCGGCCACCGAGGCGATGTTGACCAGGTGGCCGCGGCCGCGGGGAAGGAAGCGCTGCAGCGCGATCTTGGAGCCGTAGATGACCCCGTTCAGGTTGACGTCGATCATGCGCTCGGCGGTGCGATCGGTCTCCTCGACGAACGGGCCGATCGGCATGATCCCGGCGTTGTTGATGAGCACGTCGAGCGGGCCGAGCTGTGACTCGGTGTCGGTCAAAAAGCGCGCAAAGCTGGCTCGGTCGGTGACGTCGAGGGCGAGTCCGATCGTCCCGCCGCCGAGCTCCTGAGCCGACTGGGCGGCGAGCTCGGCCTCGATGTCGCCGATCGCGACCCGGGCGCCCTGCGTGATCAGCGCTGCGGCCGTCGCGCGACCGATCCCGCGGGCACCACCGGTGATGGCGACGACCTTGCCGGCGAGCGAACGTGGGGCTTTGGCCATGAAAACTCTTCTCCTCGGGATCCGATGCGGTGGCGTGCCCGCGGAATCTACCGATCGCCGGGATCCGACGGAAGTTGGCTGGCTGGCCAAGCAAGCCGGTGCGGTCAATAAGCTGAGGTCAGCCCGATGCCCGATTTGAAGTACTTCGAGTACCACAGCCATCGCCTCGCCTACACCGAGTACGGCGAGGGTGGCCGGCCCGCGATCCTGCTGCCGGGACTGCTCCTCTCCCAGCGGATGCAGGCCCCGCTCGCGCGCCAGCTCGCCCGACGGGGAAACCGGGTGATCACGCTCGACCCCCTCGGCCACGGGGACTCGGACCGGCCGCTGGAGATCTGGCACTACTCGATGACTTCGTTCGCGAGTCAGACGGTCGCCCTGCTCGATCACCTCGAGCTCGAGCGGGCCGTGATCGGCGGGACCTCGCTCGGAGCCAACATCACCCTCGAGGTCGCCGCGCAGGCCCATCGGCGACTTCAGGGCATGGTGGTCGAGATGCCGGTGCTCGACAACGCGATCCCGGCCTGCGGGGTCGCCTTCACCCCGCTGCTGATGGCGCTCAAGTTCGGCGGCCCGGTGATGGGCGCGCTGGCCCGCGCCGCCCGGGCCGTGCCGCGCGGGCCGCTGCCCTTCCTGCTCGGCGTCGGCCTGGACTCGATCTCCCAGGATCCCGCGCCGAGTGCGGCGGTGCTGGGCGGCATCCTCTACGGGCGAGTCGCCCCCGATCACGGCGAGCGGACCGGCTTCACCGCGCCGGCACTGGTCATCGGCCACTCCCGCGACCCCGTGCATCCGTTCTCAGACGCTGGGATGCTCGCCGGCGAGCTCCCCAACGGACGGCTGATCCACGCCTCCTCGATCCTCGAGCTGCGCCTGCGTCCGGAGCGCCTGACCGGGGAGATCGCGGGCTTCATCGACGAGTGCTGGGCGGCCGACACACCGGCGGCCGACACACCGGCGGCCGACGGACCGGCGGCCGACGCACCGGCGGCCCGCGCACCGGCGGCCGGCGCCCGCAAGCGCAAGGGCACGCGCCCCGCCGCCGCGTAATCCGGTTGGCAGCGCTTCGACGCTCCTGGCGCGGGCGGTTTCATCCGGTCGTCGCAACACCATGGGTTTGGTGTTCGGCGATTGGAGGGTTTGATGGCTGGGAGGGTGTATCGGTGGTTGGGGCCTGGTGAGCGGGC
>JBOGYN010000328.1:0-9256 GCA_050696855.1 Solirubrobacteraceae bacterium
CCGTCGGGTAGCGGGGTGCGGCGGCCGGAGTGCGCAAGCGCCAGGTCCCGCTAGCTCGAGCCTGGCGCCCTGCGCCCCTTCGAGCTGACTAGAGCACGCGGGGCACAGTGACCCGGGCGCCGACCAAGGAGCACAACCAAGGAAACGGCGACCGGGATGGTGGCCCGGACGGCGCGGTGTCGGGGTCAGCCGCGCCGGCCGGGGGATCAGGGGATGGGGTTGTGCCAGTGCTCGCACAGGTTCGCCGCTCCTGCGTTGCGGTACAGCGTCTTGCAGTACTGGCAGGTGCTGACCAGCCGGTCGTGCTCGGTCATCAGCTTGATCCGCCAGGGCTCGGGCCGCATTTTCGTCACCGACGGCAGCGGGGTCGCCTTCGTGACACCACGCGCGCTCACCGGTACTCCTCCGGCAACTCGTGTGGCTTGCCGCCCTTGGGCCAGAACCGCTTCACCGTGCGCTCGGCAGCGGAGTACTCAGCGTTGGTGAGCGGTTCGCCGGGTTTCTTCGGGGTGGCCAGCGTGGCGAAGTCGTCTTCGGCCGAGGGGGCGTGCGGAGAAACGTCGGCCATCACACGCCGCCGCGGTGGAGGTCGGCCAGGCTGCCGCGCAGGTTCGCGATCAGCTTGGGCCCGGTGCTGACGTGCCCGTTGATGCGGAGGATCGCGGAGGGGCCGGTGCCGATGGCGATGCCGACGACGGTCTCGCCGTGCGGACTCTGGGTGAGACCGGTCGTGATCTCAACCGGTGCGCCTGCCGTGTCGGTCGTCTGGACGACCCGCTCTTTCCGCCATCCCCGTGTCATGGGACGGACACTAAGAGCGATCTTGAGCTAGTCGTTCACAGCTTGTGAACCTACCCCAAAGCGGTGCCGGAGACTGTCGAGCTCCCAGGTGCGCCGATGCGCGCGCCGAGCGAGCGTAGCCACCAGCGAACGCACTACCGGGTCCTGCCGCAGCCGGGCCGGTGCTGCGCGGTCTGCGGTGTCGAGCAGCCGCACCGCGTCGGTGTCACGGGCGCCGCCGTCCTGCGCGAGGGCCCTCGCGGAGTCGGCGTGCAGCATGGCCACCCGATCCGCTGAAGCGAGGTGCGCCAAGTTGATCGTCGGCACGACCGCGTCCACCACGCTGGCGCCGTCGCCCAGTTCGGCGCCGATGGAGACTCGCCAGACTCCAAGGTTTGCGGGGCCGAAGTGCTGGGCGAACGTGTTCCGTTCCCCCGTGCGCGTGGCCAGTTCGGCGGCGGCATCGAGGTGGTCGTGCGCCGTGCCTGCCTCGCCGGCGCGCGCCGCGTTCAGGGCAGCGGTCAGGTGCAGCAACCCGACCCCCTCGGCGACTCGCGTATCGGGGCGCGCGGGATCAGCTTCGTCGACGGTGTCCGCCAGCGTCGAGGCCAGGGTTGTGCCCGCGCGGCGAACAGCGCCGACCCGCTGGAACGCCTGCCCCCGACGCTGCCCGGCGAACGCCAGCAGCGCGACGTCGCCCGACAGCTTGGCGGCGTCGTAGCCGCGCTGGGCAGCCATCAGCGCGAGATCCGGATGGCCAACGTTCTTCGTGACGCCGAACGCCACGATGCACGCCTCGACCAGCAGCTCCAGGGCCTCGCGTCGTGTGTCGCTGTCGCCGGTCACCGCGTGGATGTGGAGGTCGGTCAGCATGCGGCCGAGACCCCGGCCTGCGAGGTCGTAGCGCGCCTGGTCCATGTAGGCGGCGTGCGCCGCGCGCAGCGGCGCCCGAAGCTCAGCGAGGGGCCGCGCGGGCAGGTCGGGTACGTCGTCGAGCGCGGTGTCCGCGAGCGCGAGCTGCACATCGGGGATGGCGCGGAGAGCGTCAGCGGTGTGCCGATGGGCGGGGGCGTACGGCTCTCCGGTGAGGTCGAGCACGGAGCAGCCGAGAGCGACAGCGAGCCGGTCGAGCAGCCCACGTGAGTCGACGCGACGGCTGCCAGTTTCGATCATCGACAGGTAGCTCTTGCTGATCCCCGCCAGCCCGGCGACGGTGGGCAGACTCAGCCCTCGACGACGCCGGATCGTCCGAACTCTCTGCCCAATTTCGTTGTCGTCGGCCATGTAGACCACCTCATTCGCGGAGTCGACCCCTCCGCGTGGCCCCGGGAGCTACCCGGGGCCGTCCTCCGCGAAGAGGTACAGGACCAGGATACCCGAGCGGTCACAGAACCCGGGCCTGCGCGGCGTAGATAGCGTCCTTGAGCGCTGCGAACTCGGCGTTCGACTTCTTCAGGAACGTGATCCCGTTCTCGTCGTGCATCACCGTCTTCGCTCGCCACCCGCCGCGAGGCGCCCGCTTCTCCAGGCCGCCGGGCACCGTGAACTGGATCCACCCCTGCACCAACAGGGTCGCCGGCTTGAAGTTGATCCCCGCGATGTTCCGGATGTGGATGCGCTTCTCCCCGGAGCCGGTCATGAGCCGGCCGGTCGCGCCGCGGGCGATCGTGACGAACACGCCGTCGAACGTGACGACCCCGCGTTGGCCTCGCGCGGTCAACACGGGTGCCGGCGCCCGCCGGGGTGCGGAGTGCGGGACCGGCTGGCGGTGCGGCTGCTGCGGATCGGACATCGTGTGCTCCTTCGCCGAGGGGTGCAACACGGTGTCGGCGCGGCGGTGCCCGGCGTTACCGGACATCGCGGGGCAGCTTCGTGTGTGCGACCCAGGCGGCGGTGAAGGTTCCCCACCAGCCGAGCAGCGCGCCGATGGCGGGCAGCACCACGGCCGGGTCGTGTGGGCCGTAGGTGACCAGCTCGGGCGGCACGAGGAGGATCAGGAACACGGCGAGGACGACGCTGACCATCAGCCAGCCCCTGTAGACGGCGAGCCGCCGCCGAGCGCGCGCGTTCATGCCAGCACCTCGTCGATGAGGTAGCCGTCGGCGTCGATGGGGTCGCCGACCATCGCTTCGAAGTCGGGCGGGGTGCCGTCGGCGTTACGGTGGCCGTCGACTGCGGTGGTCGGCTCGCAGGGGCAGGTCGTGGATAGGGTGTGACGATCGGTGGTCACGGTGGGCTCCCTGGGTGGTGTGGGGGCACCGTTTCCCAGGTCAGCCCTAAAATACTACTCCGGAGGCATCACCTGAGTTCGCTGGCGCTGGTGGTACTTTAGAGCGATGGTGCTCGATCTGGCAAGCCGCGACAGCCTCAAAGGGCTGGTCGCACGTGATCTCGTCCGCGTTTCCAAGGATCGGTACGGTCGCCAGAGGTCACCCGAAGACCAGCATTCCGACCATGTCCGCTCGGCCGAGGCGATGGGCTGGACGTTGGCCGGCCCGTCGTATCAGGACGTGGGTTCGGCGTCGAGTTACGCGCGGAAGAAGCGCAAGGACTTTGAGCGGCTGATGACGGACTTGCGCGAGGACGCCTTCGGCGCGAACGTGTTGATGTTGTGGGAGAACTCGCGCGGGTCTCGCAGGGAGTCGGAGTGGATCGAGCTGATCGACCTGGCGGTGCAACGCGAGGTCGTGTTCTGGATCGAGACCCGCGGCCGTGTCCTGGACCCCGGCGACCCGTTCGACCGGGCGGAGCTGGTGAAGGCGGCGGCCGAGGCCGCGCTGGAGACGAACCTGCTGTCGGTGCGGGTGCGGCGCGGAACGATCCGGGCGGCGGAGCGCGGTCTGCCGCACGGGCGGACGCCGTACGGCTACATCCGTCGCTACGACGAGCGGACCCGCGAGCTGATCGCGCAGGAGCTGCACCCGGACGAAGCTCCGGTGATCAAGGAGTTGTTTCAGCGGATCGCGAAGGGGCATTCGCTGTACTCGATCACGAGCGATTTCGAGGCGCGCGGCATCGAGAAACGGTCGGGTGGACGGTTCACCTCGTCGCATCTCCGCTCGATGCTGGTCAACCCGGCCTACATGGGTGTCCGGGTGCGCGATCCGGAACGGAATCAGGGAAAGTACCTCGGCCCGAAAACCCTTACATACAAGGCAGTTTGGGACCACGTCGTGTCGCCCGCACTGTATCGGCGGGTGCAGCGGATCCTGGGGGATTCGACTCGGCGCACAAACCGGAGCGGCGTCGACGTCAGGCACTGGCTGTCGATGATCGCCCGGTGCGGCGTGTGCGGCACGGTGCTGAGGGTGACGAAGGTGCCGACCGACCCGAGTGCGCTGCGGTACAGCTGCCACTCTGCGCGCGGCTGCTCGCGCATCGACAAGCCGACCCTGGACGAGTTCGTCGAGGATCTGCTGCTCGGGTGGCTGTCCGATCCGCAGCAGTATCGGGTGCTCGGCCAGCCGAGCGCAGGCGTCGAGGCGAAGCTGGAGGAGGTGCGCCGCAGGTTGGCGGACGAGATCGGGGAGCGCGACGACCTGGCGCGGCGTGCCGGCGCGCGCGAGGCCGGGTTCACGTCGGTGGGGTTCGTGGCGACGTTGGCGGCCGGGATCGAGCAGCGGATCGAGCAGCTGCAAGCCGAGGAGAGGGCGCTGTCGCCGTCAGTGATCGACGGGTTGATCGAGCCGGGACCGGATGTCCGGACGCGGTGGGCGCGGCTGCCGCTTGAGGCTCGGCGGCTGGTGGCGCGCCGGCTGCTGGTGCCCGGGTACGTCGGCGAGATCCGAATCAAATCGGTCGGCCGGGGCCGGTGGCGGGATCCGATGCCGGTGGAGGAGCAGGTTGTCGTCGTGCGCGAGGGGTCGGGGGAAAAGCGCTGAAGACCCCCCCCCCCGCTGTTTTACGAGGACGGATACGACGCGGCCGGGGGAAGCGGCCGTGTCCGTTAGTGGTCCCAGTTCCAGAGCATCCGCTCAAGCTCGTTGATCTCCGCGCGCAGCCGGTGCCGGCAGTCGACGACGTTGCGCCGGTACTCGAACGCGCCGAGCCACGCGAGCACCATCACGGCGAGGCTGGTGTTCGCCGGGGTGGGCGGCCAGTCGGCGACGTTGGTGGCGATCACGATTGCGATACTGATCAGTGTGATCGCGCCGGCGATGTAGAAGGCGGCGCGGATTCGGGCGTCGCTGGTGGTGCCCTGTGCGGGTTCCGTTCTCAGAGTAGTCAATTGGTCACTTATCCTTCCCCTGCCTGGTCGATGGACGTTGGTCCATCTGTCCTGTAGCAGGGGTTTCGTTAGTCGGCTTCGGCGCGTTGCAGGTTTCGTGGAAGTTACGCCACCCGGGTGGTAGTCGCCGTTGCGGATTAATCACGAGCTTGGCTCAGGTGCGCTCGGGATCTAGGGTGCCCGCCTTTGCCGAGAAGGCGGCGCGCAGGTAGAGCAGTTGCATGCGGGGGCTGATCGTGCGTCCGATCATCGCCCCCTCCTCCGTGATTTGCTCCGGGGACATGCGCTGCCACCGATCGCGGTCCTCGTCTGTGATCGTGAACGTCAGGCCCGATTCGACAAGCACCTCGGTCGCGGGGGGCTCCGAACCCGGCGCGGGTAGTTCGTCGATGACGCCGGCGAGGTAGCGCTCGCATGTGCCGGGCGGCCAGCCGAGCGCGGCTTCGATCTTGCGGAGGGTGCGGTCGGAGACCTTGTCGCCGGATTCGACGGCGACGATGGTGCGGAGCCCCAGCGCAGCGGCCTTGGCGAGATCGGACTGGGTGGTCATGTCTAGGGCGACGCGCGAGCGCGCGATTTCGGCGCCGAGTCGTTGCCTGATGTGCACCTTCTGCGTGGTCACGCGTAGAGCATGGCCGACTACTCGGCACGGTGCTACCCGCTGCCGACCTCGGCGTCTCCGCAGCTCGCTTAACTCGCGCATGCATTCAAGGTAATTCACGGCGATTCAGCAGTCAAGGTCACCTAACTTGCGCGAGCTGCCTTGACAACTTGCGCGTCTCGCGTAGTCTGCATTCATGTCGATTCGAACCCCCGCCCGGAGCCTGAGGGCCCTCCGCCGGGCCACCGGCCTGAAGGTCGGGGTCTTCGCCACGCGCGTCGGGTGCAGCAAGTCGCACCTCACCAACTGCGAGAACGGCTACCGGGCGCCCTCGCCCGAGCTGGCCGAGGTGATCGCCAAGGAGTTCACCCGGCTCCTCGGCCAGCCGTACACCGCGGCCATCGTCCTCGGCACCGTCCCCGACAAGCCCCCGCCGCAGCCGAAGCGCGACCCCAAGGGCACGCCCAGGCGGCAAGACCGCGAGCCGACCAAAGGCCCGCGCCGAACCCAGGACGCCGCATGACCACCCGCGCGCTCGCCGCGCTCAAACCCGGCCAGGTCGCCATCGAATGCAGGCCGGGGGAGTCGCGCGCCGCGTTCATCGCCCGCCTGATCGCGACCGCGCCCGGCCCGGATGCGGCGCTGGCCGAAGACCTCCGGCACTGGCTCCCGCCAGCCGCCGCAGCAGCGCACAGCGCCGCCGCCTAACCCCAAAAAAGACGCCCGCCCCGGCGGACAGGCCGAGACGGGCAACGACCAGAGGAGCACAGCCTCATGACCGCAATCGAGCATTCTACGGATCGCCAGTTCCCCGCCGTCACCGGCGAGCTGGGCGACACCGACTACGTGGGCCGCCACCGCCTCGCCGAGCCCGAGCCCGAGTTCCTCGACACCTTCGTCGAGGCCGCGATCGAGCACACGGCCGAGCTCGCCGCGCTCGCCGTCGACGTACCGCTGCCGACGCGGGTGGCCCGCTGGTTCGTGCGGAACCTGACCGGCGCCCGCATCACCGTCCTCGTCGGCACCGTCGGCGTGCTGGTGGGCACTGGGATCGGCTGGGTGCTCCGGTGACCGCGGCGATGGAGCGCGAGCACGTGGTCTTGTCGGGCCCGCCGGTCATCCTGCCGGATGTCCAGACGCCGGCCGGGCGCGCGGAGTGGCAGGCGGCGTCGGAGCGTGCGCTGGCGCCGGAGCCGTGTGAGGAGTGCGGCGACGTCGGCCACGTGGTGACGGTGCGGCTGCACCCGCGCCCGGACGGGCATCGCCCGGAGGCGCGCGACGAACTGGTGGAGGCGTGCTCGTGCTGCGCGTTCGGCCCGGTTGGCCGCCCGGAGCGCGGGCTGCTGGCACGGTTGCGCGGCGAGCAGGCCGAGAGCGACGACCACGACATCACGGTCGAGGTCCGATTCCCGGACGGGTCGTGGCACTCATGAGCGCCCGGCGCCGGATCACCGGCGACTCCCCGCGCAACGTCCGCGATGGCCGCGGCTCGAAGGGATCGTGCCTGGTGCGCGCGGCCGAGCTGGTCGGGTTCGGCGGGATCGTCGCCGCGACCGCGCTGGCGGCGTTGGCGGGGTGCGCGGACGGTGTCCTGCCGTCCAGGGCGCCCGAACCGGCGCGCGCGCCGCGCCCGCCCGCCGACGAGGTCGACGCGGCACTCGCCCAGGGCGACACGCTCGCCCGGATGCTCCACACCTGGCGCGCCGACATCGACTCGGTTCCCTTCCGCACCAACAACTCTTCCGCCCCGGAGGCGACCCGATGAACGAGACCTATGCGGACCGGCGGCGCGCAGCCGCCGACTACATCGCGCGCGACGACGTGCCCGAAGTCCTGCGAGTCGCAGTGGAGAAGGAACTGGAAATGCTCGGCTACGTCGAGCGCGACACCCTGGCCATGTTCGTGCAGTGGTCCGACACGCTCACCGGCGAGGTCGAGCTGATCGCCAGACCGGTGCGTGACACGAACTACCACCTGCACGCGCGGGGTCTCCTGCCTGGCACGGAACTCCCTGTCGACATCGTCGTGGTCCCCAACCGCACCGAGTTCGCCGCGTTGGTTGAGGAGATCGGTGCGCCCGGTGGGCACGACGTGCCCGTGACCCGCACCCAGCTGGCGAAGATCGCCGACCCGGAACTGTTCGACGACCGCGCGGAGGTGACTCCGTGAGCGATCGTTCTGATCTCATCGCTGATGACGACCCGGTCAAGGCTGAGCGTGCCCGGCGTCTCCTTCGCAGTGCGGCGAAGGCTGTCGACGAGTTCGAGGATGCGATCCGCGAGCTTGTCGAGATGCGCGCGTGGACCGTTCTCGGGTACGACAACCTCGCGGACATGTGGGAGAAAGAGAACGGTTTCAAGTGCCCGTCATACGCCAAGGTGCTTGCGGTGGAGGCAATGAGTTCCGAGGGTATGAACACCCGCGTGGGAAATTCATTTAAACGATTAGGTCCTAACGGGCACAGTACGGCCACGATCGCCGACCAAGTCGGAATGTCAAAGTCGGTAAGGCTCAACGGTCACACCGCGTCAAGCGCCCAAGTGGGGAGCATTATGCGGCAACTTGACCACGGCGTTCCGGCCAACAAGATTATGACCACGGCGCACTCGGGGCGTATTCGGGAAAATATCGTAAATAACGGCACGCAGGAACTGCACACGAGGCGTTCACACGCACGCCCAATTCCGCGCAGGCACGGAAAGTCTGCATCTGAGTTAGTGTCTGTAAGCGTTAATGTGCTTAAGCGGTACGACGTAGCCATGGGAGAGGTAGCGCGAAAGGCGGACGTGCCTAAGGCGGAGATCTACCGCCAGGCCGTGACCGAATACCTTGACCGGCACGGAATCAGCGCTTTCTACGGCCAGGCCGATGCAGAATCGGAGGTGGCCCTGTGAGCCTCATCGAGTTCCCAGACGTGATCCAGGGCTCCGACGAGTGGCACGACCAACGCCGGGGACTCATCACCGCGTCCGTCGTCGGCCAGCTCGTCACACCGAAAACCCTGAAGACGGCAGCCAACGACAAGAGCCGCAGCATCGTCGCGCAGCTAGTCGCCGAACGTATCACCGGCTACACCGACCCCACCTACATCGGGGACGACATGCTGCGCGGACACGACGAAGAGGCACAAGCCCGCGAGAAGTACGCCGAGGTGTACGCCCCTGTCCGCGAGGTCGGTTTCCTTCTCCGCAAGGAAGACGCCTGGCAGCTCGGCTACTCGCCCGACGGGCTCGTCGGCGACGACGGCCTGATCGAAGTGAAAGCGCCGCGCGCCAAGGGACATCTGCGCACGATCCTCGACGGTGAGGTACCCGCCGAGCACATGGCCCAATGCCAAGCCGGGCTGCTCGTGTCCGGCCGCGAGTGGCTCGACTTCATCAGCTTTTCGGGCGGCATGCCCATGTGGCACAAGCGTCTCTATCCCGACCCCGCTTGGCAGGAAGCGATCGCCGCCGCCGCCGAGCAATTCGAGGCCGCTGCCGCGGAAATGATCGCGGACTACCTGGCCAAAACCGAAGGCCTTCCCGCCACCGAGCGGATCATTTACCAGGAGATGACGATCTGATGGACCTCACCGACACCATCGCACCCACGAGCGATCAGCTCGACGCGGTCGATCTCCTCAGTGGGCCGCGGACGTTCACCAT
>JBOGYN010000329.1:0-2758 GCA_050696855.1 Solirubrobacteraceae bacterium
CCAGGTCGAGCTGCGGCTGCTCGCCCACATCGCGGGCGAAGACGTGCTCAAGGAGATCTTCCGCCGCGGCGAGGACGTGCACACCGCGACTGCCTGCCGGGTCTTCGGGGTCAGCCCGGACGCGATCGATCCCGGCATGCGCTCCAAGGCCAAGATGATCAACTACGGGATCGTCTATGGCCTGTCGGCCTATGGCATGGCCGACCGGCTCGACATCCCGCAGTCCGAGGCCGACGAGTTCATCCAGCGCTATCTCGCCGGCTTCCCGGCCGTCGGGCGCTTCATCGAGGCGACGATCGCCCAAGGCACCGAGCATGGCTACGTGTCGACGCTGTTCGGGCGCCGCCGTCAGGTTCCCGAGCTACGCGCGCGCCGCTGGGACCTGCGCAAGCAGGGCGAGCGCTTCGCGGTCAACATGGTCATCCAGGGAACGGCGGCCGACATCATGAAAGTGGCGATGGTGCGCTGCGATATCGCCCTGGCCGAGGCCGGCCTGGACTCGCAGCTTGTGTTGCAGATCCATGACGAGCTCCTGTTCGAAGGGCCCGAAGCCGAAGCCGAGCAGGTCAAGGCGTTGGCCATCCGGGAGATGGCCAACGCCTACGAACTCGACCCGCCGCTGGCCGTGGAAGCCGGGATCGGCTCCGACTGGCTTTCCGCGAAGTAGTGCCGGCCTTCTAGATCAGGTGGAAAACGAAGTTGTACTTCTTGCCGCCGTCGCGGGCGAGCAGGGCCATGTTGCCGCGGGCGCCGTTGTAGCTGCCGGTCCCTCCGGTGATCGTCAGGACACTGTTCTTCTTGTCGTAGTAGGGCCCCTGCACAGTGATCTGGCCGCCCTTGAGGAAGGTGGTCCACAGGCACTCCCAGCTGCCGTCCGCCACGGACAGCCGCAGACAAAAGCCCTCGTCGCGGGCGACCTGCTTCTTGTCGGCCTGGTTGTAGATCTTGTTGTGGAAAGTCAGCACGTTGCCGGCCACGTCTGCGCCGCCGACCGACGGCGCCTCGACATCGGTCGAGGCATGCTCGATGACGCTGATCGTGGTCCCGGCCGCGTGCGGGGTCCTCGCGTAGCCGGGAACAGTCGCGACCAGCATCGCCAGGATCGCGATCGCCATCGCGGCCAGCCCGGACCTTTGCGCCCTTCCCTTCCCGTGTGACTTGCGGTTGGGCAAGACTCGCCTCCTCTCGTGGATTTACCGGGGAGGATCGTATGGCACTTACGCCGCCGCGAGGGCGGCGCGGACGCCGGCTCGCGCCGGGCGCCCCTGCGTGGCGAAATCAGGATGCGCGACGTCGAGATAGTGGTTGAAGGACCAGTCGACAAAGCGCTTGGCGGCCATCGCGTGTAGAGCCGGGGCGAGCACGCGAGGAGCAATGCGCGGCACGAGTCGCTGCATGCGGAGCATCCACTGAAACGGAGCCGCATGGCCGGCCGAGAAGGAGTGGTAGCGAGCGAGGGCCTGTTCGCGGGTCTGCGTCCCGGCGTGGACCTCGCGCAGCTCACGCCCGCAGGCGAGACCGAAGTAGAGCGCGGTCCGGATTCCCTCGGCGGTCAAGGGTAGGCAGTGGCCGGCCGAGTCCCCCGTGAAGAAGATGCCCTCCTCGGTGGCCGGCCGGAGCGCGTGGGGAATCCAGTTGCCCTGGTAACGGGCGATGTCGCGGTGTAGATCCTCGGTCAGGCGCACGGTCGGCTCCTTGACGTGGAAGCGGGGATCGAACGATCCGACGCCGATCCGCAACTCGTCTCCGGCGGGGAAGCTCCAGCCGTAACCGGCCGGCACGTAGCCGCGGTCGATCCAGATCTCGAGGTCACGCGAGGACCCGAACGGATGCACCTCGAGGCCGCGGGAGAGCAGGGCGTCGGGGGGCTGGACGTTCTCTCCGGCACCGAGGACCCGCCGCCAGCCGAGCGCATCGACGATCAAGGGCGAGCGAATCTCGCCTCGGTCGGTGACGACCACGTCCCCGGTCCGGCGCTCGACCTTGGCGGTCTCGAAACTGAAGTCGCCCTGGGTGGCCAGGACTGAGCACAGCGTGCGGTAATCGAAGGTGGAGAAGGTCCAGGGAAGGTCATAGCGCGCGGTGGTGTGGGGCGTGTGGATGACGAGTTCGCCGAACGTCTGTCGGAGTGATTCCTGCAGTCCCAGCGCGCTCAACCAGGCGGTCGGGATGCCGCAGGCCGAGGTCTGGCGTTCGCCGATCTCGTAGCGGTCGATGAGGAGCACGTCGGCACCGCTGCCCGCGAGCTCACGGGCCACGGCGAGGCCGGCGAAGCTCGCGCCGCAGATCAGGACATCGCAGTCACGCTGCAGCGGTGTGCGCTCGGCGCCGCGCTTGGTGGCTCGTTGGGGCATCGCGGGGGATGATACGGCCGCTCTCCCGACTCGCCGCTGGGCTGAAGGAGGCGCCCAGGGCTACCGCACCAGCTGAGCGGGGTGGCTATCCTGCGAGGACCTATGTCCTCAACCACAACTCTGATGCCGGCCCCCGATCAGTCCAATGCCAAGGTCGTCGAAGGTTCTGACGGCCTGCTGCTTGAGATCGACGGCCAGATCGTCCCCAACTATGACGCCACCATCCACCCCTTCCAGGAGGGTGATGTGGTCACCGGCAACGTCGTCCGGATCGACAACGACGAAGTCCTCGTAGACATCGGCTACAAGTCCGAGGGCGTCATCCCGGCCGGCGAGCTCTCGATTCGCAAGTCCGTCGACCCCGGCGACGAGGTCGAGCTCGGCGAAGAGGTCGACGCGCTCGT
>JBOGYN010000330.1:0-14103 GCA_050696855.1 Solirubrobacteraceae bacterium
GGACGATCTCGCGCAGCGCCTCGTGGACGCGCTTTTTCGGCACCACGGTGATGTCGAGCGCGACGGTGCCGTCGGGGAAGCCGCGGCCCTCGTTGATCTCGGTCTGCTCGGCCTGGGATACCACGTCGCGGGAGGCCAGCTCCAGCTTGTTGGGGGCGTAGCGCTCCATGAAGCGCTCTCCCTGGGCGTTGAACAGCTGGGCGCCCTCGCCGCGGGCGCCCTCGGTGATCAGCAACCCGTTGCCGGCCAGCGTGGTCGGGTGGTACTGGATCATCTCCATGTCCATCAGCCGGGCGCCGATCCGGTAGGCCTGGGCGATGCCGTCGCCGGTGACGATCAGCCCGTTGGTGGTCGGGCGGTAGGCCTGTCCGGCGCCGCCCGAGGCCAGGATCGTCGTCTTGGCGTTGAAGACCTGAAGCTCGCCGTCGCGCAGGTTGCGGCACACGGCGCCGATGCACCGGCCGTCGTCGTCCTGGAGTAGATCGGTCGTGAACCACTCCTCGAAGCGATCGATCTGCTCTGAGTACTTCATCAACTGCTCGTAGAGGACGTGCAGGATGGCGTGACCGGTGATGTCGGCCACGTAATAGGTGCGTGCTGCGGAGGCGCCTCCGAAGGCGCGCGTCCCGAGGTGGCCGGTCTCGTTGCGGTGGAAGGTGACCCCGGCGTGTTCGAGCCACAGGATCTCGTCCGGGGCCTCGCGGCACATGATCTCGATTGCGTCCTGATCACCGAGGTAATCCGAGCCCTTGATCGTGTCAAAGGCGTGGGATTCCCAGGTGTCCTCGGGGTTCAGCGCGGCGTTGATGCCCCCGGCGGCGGCCACCGAGTGCGAGCGCACCGGGTGGACCTTGGAGATGATTGCCACCGAGGCGCCGGACTGGGCCGCCGCCAGCGCGGCTCGCTGACCCGCGAGTCCGGCGCCGATGATGAGGACGTCATGGGAGGGCACAGCTGCAATATAAATGAGCCGCCGCGCCGGACCCCGCGCGGTTGCCCGCCGGGTCTCGACCGGCGACGGCCGTTACGGGTTCCGCCTGGCCCGGCTCCGGTGCGGGGTCACCGGCTCACGTTGGCCAGGGATCCGAACGCCGACTGCAGCGCCCGGCGCACCTGGTCGACGGTGACCACGCCGCGCAGGATCCCGTCGCCGTCGACGGCGATCAGCGCCCCCAGCCGCGGCAGGGACTCCGAGCCGAGCAGCTCGCTGATCGGCCGGTCGGCGTCCACGCGCCAGCTCGTCGGCTCCTCGGGCTCGAGCACGGCACCGACGGTCAGCCATCCCTCGCCGGCGTCGAAGGAGGCCTGGGCCCGCTCCTGGCGGGCGATGCCGACGAAGTGCCCGCCATCGTCGATCACCGGCAGCCACTCCGATCGGTAGCGCAAGAAGTACTCGTCCAGAGCCTGGGTGACCGCGGTCTGCACCGGGATTGCGACCGGATGGACGTCCATGATGTCGGCCACACGCACTCCTTCGATGCGCTCGTTGAAGGCTGACTGGATGATCGCGCCGCGGGCGGCCTGGCCGAGCAGATAGGCCAGGGCCAGCAGCCACAGGCCACTGAAGCTCGTGTAGGCGAGCATCAGCCACAGGCCGACGCCGGCCAGGACGACCGCGAAGCCCTGGCCCAGCTTGGCCGCCACTCGCGTGCCCCGGGTCTTATCGGCCGTCATCCGCCAGACGATCGAGCGCGCGATCCGCCCTCCGTCGAGCGGAAAGGCGGGCACCAGGTTGAAGACCAGCAGCAGCACGTTCATCGGCAGCAGCCAGCTCAACGCGAGCAGCGCCGGGGTGATCGTGATGTTGTTGTCCAGGGCGATCGCGCGGACGAGGCGGTGCGAGCCAACGATGCCGAGCCCCAGGCCGAGACACACTAGGATCACCGCGAAGGTCGCCAGAGGCCCGGCTACCGCGATTTTGAAGTCCTCTCCGGGTGTCGCCGCGTCGCGGCTCATCTGGGTCCAACCACCGAACAGGAACAGATCAATCCGCTTGACTTCGATCCCTTGCCGTCTCGCGACCAGCGCGTGGCCGAGCTCGTGGGCGATGAGCGAGGCAAACAGCAACAGCACGCTGATCACCGCGGTGAGGTAGGCCACCGCATCCGAGCTGTGCAGCGTCGAGCGAAATGAGCCCGAAAGCATGAAGATGAGCAGGAACAGGATCAGGAACCAGCTCGCGTCCACCCCGATCCGGAAGCCGAACAGATCCACCAACTTGATCGATTTCGACCGCCTGGACATGTGGCAATGGTCGCACAGCCGCCGAGCAGCGCTCGCTGACCGGGTCACACGTGAGGATCTCGCCCATGGGTGAGCATCTGCGCGACCTCCAACTGCGCATGGCCGAGCTGGCTGACCTGGGCCACGTCTCGGCGCTCGCCCACTGGGACCAGCAGACCAAGATGCCCCACGCCGGCGGCGCGGCGCGCGCGGAATCGCTGGCCACGCTGGAACGCATCAGCCACGATCTCTTCACCGCCGATGAGACCGGCCGCCTGCTCGAAGGCGCCGAGCGCGAGACCGCGAACGCGGCCCCCGATTCCGACGACGCCTGCCTGGTTCGCCTCGTCCGGCGCGACTGGGCCAAGGCCCGCCGCGTCCCCACCGAGCTCGCCGCCGAGCTCGCCCATGCGGCCTCGACGGGCCAGGAGGCCTGGGTCGCCGCCCGGGCCGGCTCGGACTTCGCCACCTTCGCGAGGGCCCTGGAGCGCAACTTCGAGCTCGCGCGGCGCTATGTCGAGTGTCATCTCGGTCATGACGGCTACGAATGCGCCTACGACGTGATGCTCGACGACTACGAGCCCGAGATGCGGACCAAAACGGTGGCAGCGCTGTTTGGCGAGTTGACCGAGACGCTCGTGCCGCTCGTCTCCCGCCTGACCAGCGACGGGTCGGTGCCCGACGACGCTCTGCTCTTCGCCGAAGTTCCGATTGAGCGCCAGCGCGAGCTGGTCGCCGACACGATCTCGATGATGGGCTTCACCCCCGAGGCGTGGCGGATGGACGACACCGTGCATCCCTTCGCCACCCGAATAGGTGACGGTGACGTCCGCATTACCACTCGTTGGGATGAGACCTACTTCCCCATGGCTCTCTACGGCGCCATGCACGAATGCGGCCACGGACTCTACGAGGCGGGGGTCGCTCCCACGCTGGCCCGCAGTCCGCTCGGCTCCGGTGAGTCACTGGGGGTGCACGAGTCCCAGAGCCGGATGTGGGAGAACATGGTCGGTCGCGGTCGCCCGTTCTGCACGATTCTCGCCCCGCTGGTCGCGAGGCGACTCGGGGGTTCGCTGGCGTCGGTGCAGCCCGACGCGCTCCACCGGGCCGTGAACCGGGTCAAGCCGTCCTTCATCCGCGTCGAGGCCGACGAGGCCACCTACTCCCTGCACATCGTCCTGCGCTTTGAGCTCGAGCAGCAGCTGATCGACGGGTCACTGGCGATCAATGATCTGCCCGAGGCCTGGAACCGGCGTTTTCACGAGCTTTTCGGGATCGAGGTCCAGGACGACGCCGACGGCGTCCTGCAGGATGTGCACTGGTCAGCGGGGCTGATTGGTTACTTTCCCACCTACGCCCTGGGCAACCTGATCGCCGGGCAGCTCTGGGAGTGCGTTCACACCGCCCTGCCCGACCTCGACGATCAGCTCGCCGCCGGCCGGCTGTCCGGCTTGCGCGAATGGCTGCGCGAGAACATCCACCGCCACGGGTCCAAGTTCACCACCGACGAACTCCTGCAGCGGGCGGGCGCCGGCCCGATCGCGGTGGCGCCGTTCACGCGCTACCTCACAGGCAAGCTGGACGGCGTCTACGAGCTGGACACGACCGCCGACGGGCCCCTATAGCATCGCGGTCATACCCAAGTTGTTGATCTGACGGACCCCTCGGCGCTTATCGCAGCGCAGGTCCGCAAGGAAGGAATTGACAAGTGAGTACCAAGTCTCCAGTTAGGGTGGCAGTGACCGGAGCCGCCGGCCAAATCGGTTACGCGATCCTCTTTCGGATCGCCAGTGGTCAGTTGCTCGGTCAGGACACCCCCGTCCATCTGTCGTTGCTCGAAATCCCCGCCGCCGTCAAGGCCGCCGAGGGGACCGCGATGGAGCTCGACGACTGCGCATTTCCGCTGCTCGCCGGGGTGGACATCTACGACGATCCGGGTCAGGCCTTCGAGGGCGTCAACATCGCTCTGCTCGTCGGGGCACGGCCGCGCAGCAAGGGCATGGAGCGGGGTGACCTGCTCGAGGCCAACGGCGGGATCTTCAAGCCTCAGGGCGAGGCGCTGAACAGCGGGGCCGCCGCCGACGTCAGGGTGCTGGTGGTCGGTAATCCGGCCAACACCAACTGCCTGATCGCCCAGAGCAACGCTCCCGACATCCCGGCGCAGCGCTTCACCGCGATGATGCGCCTGGATCACAACCGCGCTATCGCCCAGGTGGCCAAGAAGACCGGTTCGGCCATCAGCGAGGTCACCAACATGACCATCTGGGGCAACCACTCGGCCACCCAGTATCCGGACGTGTTCCATGCCCAGGTCAAGGGTCGCGGCGCCGCCGAGGCGATCGGCGATCAGTCCTGGATTGAGGATGACTTCATCCCCACCGTCCAGAAGCGGGGCGCCGCCATCATCGAGGCCCGCGGTGCCTCCAGCGCCGCCTCGGCCGCCAACGCGGCCGTCGACCACGTGCACGACTGGGTCCAGGGAACCCCAGACGGTGACTGGGTGTCGATGGCGATCCCGTCGACTGGTGCCTATGGCGTCGGCGAGGGCATCTTCTCCGGCTATCCGTGCACGTGCTCGGGAGGCGAGATCTCGATCGTCGAGGGACTCGAGCTCGACGAATTCTCCTCGTCCCGCATCGAAGCGACCGTCGCCGAGCTCGCCGAGGAGCGCGCGGCAGTGAAGGATCTCGGCCTGATCTAGGCTCCGGGCCGCCGCGATCGAATCAGTACGGTCGCGGCGGCCGTCCGTGGCCTCGGCGGGTGGCGCCGGCGAAAGCCGCCACCGATCTGTGAATCGGGTGCTAGGCCGTGGCGGCTGGAAACCAGCCCTGGCCGTCACGCCTGATCTTGCCGTCCTCGACGAGCTTGGGCATGACGCGGTACAGATAATTCGGCTCGATCTTGAGCGATTGCGCGATCTTGGGAATGGTGATCCCCGGTTGGGAGCTGACCAGCTCGAGCGCCTGGTTGGCGCGCGTGTTACCACCCCGGCGTCCGCGGGGGCGTCCCGGGCGGCGGGCAGTGGTGCGGCGCCTGCGGGTTGAACCCGGAGGACGCCCCGGGCCGCGGCGGGCACCGACGAGCGCGGCGCGGGCCGCTTCGAGCTTGGTCACTTCCTGCTTGAGTTCTGCTAAGCGGCTGTCAATGTCTTTAACCGTCGTGTCGACGAATCCTGCCAACCGAAACCACCTCCAATTAACTAGATCAACGTCGGACACCATACACGGCGGTGCAGTGTGTTCCGGCAAGGAAGTTGTCAGGCTTCCAGCAGCGCCTTGAGCTTGGAGAGTGAATTTTTGGCTTCTCGCTCCGACGTGCCGCCGACGATGACTCGGCCCGCGACACGTCCGAGCCGGCCCCCCGGGGGGTGAAACTCGTTGGTGTACGTAAAGAGTGTGGTGCCGTCCTTGCCTTCCTCGAGCATGTAGCTGATCCGCGCTTGGGAATGAGCCGGCCCGGCCCCCGTCCACTCGGCACGATGCGGGCTCTCAACCGCAACCAGTGTCCAGTGGACCTTAAAGGGCACACCTCGTAGCACCATTGATTGGTCCATCGTGGCACCCTTGCGCAGCGGTGATGCTGAAACATCTTTAACCGCTTTATGGATCGTCACCCAATCCTTGAGGCGCGTGGGGTCCATGATCGTTTCCCACACCGTTTCCCGGGAGGTGGAGATCTCGATCTGGGCTTTAACCGTGGTCATGCGGGCGGACACTAACGGCCGGGCTGGATTTTGGCGGGACGGTCAGTGCGGCGAAGTCAGCACGCCGATGTCAGCACGCCGATGTCAGCACGCCGATGTCATCACGCCGATGTCATCACGCCGATGTGATCAGCGCGCAGCGAGGGGCTCATGGCGCTCCCACTCGGCCAGCGAATGTTCGATCGCCGCCTCCAGGGAATGCCGCCGAACGCCGAGCAGCGTCGCCGCCCGGTCATCGGCCGGGAGCAGGTCGGTGCCCAAGCTCTCCATCAGCGGGCCGATCAGCTCGTGGTCCTCGCCGGCGATCAGGGCGGCGACGCGGCTGGCGATCGGTGTGATGTTGAGGCGGCGAAAGCCAACCGTCGGCCGGCCGATCAGCATCAGGTCGCGGATGCGCTCGATCAGCTCGCGGTAGGTGACGACGTCGGGGCCACCGACGTCGAGTGACTGTCCCGCCGCCGCGTCGGCGCTCGCCGCGGATGCGAGCAGGGCAACCATGTCGCGCTCGTCGATCGGCTGGGTGCGATTGGCCTGCCAGCTCGGCACGGCGAGGACCGGCAGGCGCTCGACCAGTCGCACCAGGAAGCGAAACGACCGTGACCGCGCCCCGATCACGAGCGAGGCGCGCATCGCCACTGACTCGGGGAGCGCGGCCAGCAGTATCTCCTCGACGCCGAGCCGGCTGGAGAGATGGCTTGATCTCCGCCCCGCCTTGGGAAGCAGCCCGCCCAGGTAGACGATCCGTGTCACTCCGGCGCTGACCGCGGCCTCGGCGAAGCGCTCGGCGGCTGTTCGCTCGCGGCTTGAGAACGGGCCGTCGCTCGAGGGCTCCATGGAATGGATCAGGTAGTAGGCGACGTCGATCCCGTCCAAGGCGGCCGCGAGCCCCGCTCCGGTGATCGCGTCACCCTGGATGATCGGGACCTCGATCGAGAGCCGCTCGGGGTGGCGCGCGAAGCCGCGCACGGCGTGGCCGTCCCGGACCAGCGCCGGGGCCAGGACCGACCCCAGGTAGCCGGTGATCCCCGTGACCAGAACGTTCATGACGTCGCCCACGGCGCCGGCGTGATGAAGCTCCGGTCCAGCGTGCCGGCCACCGGGGCGCCGGCCAGGCCCAGGGCATTGTCGAGCTCGTGCAACAGAATCTCGAGCACTCGCCGCACCCCTTCCGTGCCCCCGACCGCCAACCCCGAGACCACCGGGCGCCCCACGCACACGGCTCGGGCTCCCAGCGCGAGCGCCTTGAGCACATCGGTGCCGCGGCGGATCCCGCCATCCACCAGGACGTCGATCTGATCTCCCACCGCGTCCACCACCTCGGCCAGGGCGTCGGCTCCCGAGAGCACGGTGTCGAGCTGGCGCCCCCCGTGGTTTGAGACGATCACCCCGGCCACGCCGTGCTCGACCGCCAGCCGGGCGTCCTGCGCCGTGAGAATGCCCTTGACCAGCACCGGTAGCGGGCTCTCGGCCACGAACCGCTCGATGTCTGACCACTTCAGGTCCGGGTCGACCAGCGCCTGAAAGTCGGCCGGGGTCATCTCGCCGGTCACCCCGGCCGCCGCCGGCCCGGCTACGTGGGCAGCCGGTGAGTGGGCCTCCCCGAAGCGCAGCGCGCGCTCGCGGATCCCGAACAGGGTCAGGTCAACCGTGACGACGAGCGCCTCGAACCCGGCCGCGGCGGCGCGGGCGACGAGGTCGCGGCTGACGCCGCGATCGGAGAACACGTAGAGCTGAAACCAGCGGGTGGCGTCGGGCGTCGCCTCGGCCAGCGCTTCCGGCGAGCTCGTTCCCAGGGTCGAGAGACACATGATCGTCTCGGTCGCGGCGGCCGCCCGGGCGGTGGCGCACTCCCCCTCGGGATGAGCGAGACGCTGAAACGCGGCGGGCGCGATCACCAGCGGATGCGGGCGCCGCCGTCCCAGCAGCTCCACGCTCGGGTCACGGGTCCCGACGCCGACCAGGACTCGCGGGCGGATGGCCAGCCGGGACCAGGCGGCCACGTTGTCACGCAGGGTGCGCTCGTCGCCGGCGCCGCCCGCCACATAGGCCAGCGTGGCGGCATCGAGCACGCCCTCGGCCGCGCGTTCGAAGTCGGCGAGGGAAACCAGCTCGGCGAGCTCCTGGTCAGTCACGCCCACAAAGCTACGGAAATTGCGGGCCGGCCGGCCGGGCTTGGCAAAGACCTCGCAGTTTGCAGGGATTTGCGCGAAACGGAAGTTCCTGCGTTTTCCGAAGTTCGCTCTCACCGCCGGGGGCGAAATCGGCTTTGATGTGAAGCGCAGGTCAACTCGGAAGACAATCTCAATGGGGCGAGGGTCAGGCATGGCGAACGGTCGCGCTGCCGCGGCGAAGGCGAGCTGCGAGAACTGCTTTTTTCATGAGCAGCAACTGTGCGCGATCGCCACCGATGAGGCGTGTCCAACCTTCCGGCCCGTTCACCCCGACGGCCTGCGACCTCCCGGTCAGCTGCGCTTTGTCTTTCGCCAGGAGCGGCGGATGCAGGTGGCGTGGGCATTCCCGACGCCCAGCGAGCAGGTAGCCCTGCACGCCTGACCGGCGGCCGTCGCTGAGCCGACGATGGCAGCCAGGCTGGCGTCCGGCCGGGTCCTATATGTTTATGGCCGTGTACTGGCCCTTGTTCGGCGGTTTTATCGTCTTCGTCCTGATCGCCTTGCTGATCGGCAAGGCGATGGACCCGGGCCACCGCGACGACGCCGACCGCGACCGCCACTAACACCACTGACCCCTCAGGGCTCGGCGGCGAGCGCTTGATCGCTCCTTGCGCTGCCGTCGCCGCGCTCAGCCAGCTCGGCCCGCTCGGCCCGGGCGCCGAGCCACTCGGCGCCAGCGGTATCGGTGGCGCCATGAGCCAGGATCGAGCAGAACACGGTCAGGGCCGTGAGACCGAAGATCTTGGGCCCGGCGGCGATCTGGTCTGATAGCACGAGCAGCGAGAAGGTCATCGTCGCCACCCCCTTGGGACCAAACCAGGACATGAAGGCTCGGGTCGCGAAGTCGGTCTTCGTCCTGGCTAGGGCGGCGAACACCGCCACCGGCCGCGCCACGAGCAGCGCGATCAGCATCACGCCCACCGCCGCCCAGCCCGACTCGAACAGGCCGTCGACAGTGAGCAGCGATCCGAACACGACGAAGATGCCGAGCTTGACGATCTCCACCACGTCGGCCGCCTGGCGTTCGAAATAATGCCGGATGTCCGGACGGCGGATCCCGAGCGTGATCGCCGCCACGTACACCGAGATCAGTCCGTTGCCGTTGGGGATCAGGATCGCGATGCCGTAGGCGGCGCACGCCACCCCCAGGCCGTAGAGCGCGCGCTGGTGAGACGGAATCCCGCCCACCCCGCCCGCCCCGCCCGTCCCGCGCGCCCCGTGCGTGAGGCCGCTCTCCCCGGGCAAGACCCGGGTGGCGATCAGCCCGACCCCGAGACCGACGGCCAGCCCGAAGCCGATGTTCTCCAACGCGAACTGCCACCAGACGAAGTGCGGGCCCCCTCCCAACGCCGCCGCCAGGATCAGGACCGCCGGCAGGGCGAGCCCGTCATTGAGCCCTGACTCGAGGTTGAGCGAGTGGCGTACCAGACGCGGGACGCGCGGGTTGGTGACCACGCTGGACGACAGCACCGGGTCGGTGGGCGAGAGCAGCGCCCCGAGCAGGAACGCCTCGGTCCAGGACAGCCCGGCCAGGACGCGGCCGGCGACCGCGATGATCACCGCCGTCAGGGGCATCGCCAGCACGAGCTTGCGCAACGGCAATCGCCAGTGGGCCTGAAGCATCTCGCCCTCGACCTCGAGGCCGTCGCGGAACAGGATCACGATCAGGGCCACGGTGGCCAGATCGGCGACGAAGCTTCCGCGGGCCGGGAACTTCAGCACCCCGAATCCACCGTGCCCCAGCGCGAAGCCGGCCACCACGAACAGCGCGGTCAGGGTCACGAAGCTCCGCCGGGCCAACCCGGACGCGAGTGCCCCAATCACGAGCAGGGCGCCCAGGACCAGAATCGAGGTCTCGAACTGCCGCGAGACGACCGCGAGGACAGGCGAAATCTGCAGCGATCCCACGTTCACGGGTCTAGAGTGTCAGACCTCGGTGCACCGTCATCGGTGTCAGCCCGAGAGAGAGGAGCGGAGTGCGCGTAACCGTGCTGGGCAAGTCACCGTCCTGGCAGGATGCGGCGGGCGCGTGCAGTGGTTATCTGGTGCAGGAGGGCGACTTCCGGCTGCTGCTCGACTGCGGCAACGGGGTGTTCTCGAAGCTGCGCCGGATCTGCGACTACGTCGACGTCGACGCCGTTCTGATCAGCCACCTCCACGCCGATCACTTCCTCGATCTCGTCCCCTTCAGCTACGCCCTCTCTTATGCCCCCCGTCAGCAGCCGGTGCCCGTGGCCGGCTGGCCGGGCACCGATACGCCGGCCCGTCCCGAGCTCTATGTGCCCCACGGCGCCCCCGAGGTCTTTCGCCGGATCGTCGGCTGCTGGGGCAACGAGGACCTCATCGACAAGGCCTTCAGCCTGCACGAGTACGGGGGGGGAGACGAGCTCGAGCTGGGACCGCTGCGGGCCCGGTTCTGCGAAGTGCCCCACTACACCCTCACCCATGCCGTCGAGCTGTCGTGCAACGGATCGCGCTTCACGTTCGGCGCCGACTGCCGCCCGAACGAGAACCTGGTGCGCTTTGCGCGCGACACCGACGTGCTGATGATCGAGGCCACCCTGCCCCGGCCCGAGCGCGACGGCGTGCGCGGGCATCTGACCCCACGGGAGGCCGGCCGGCACGGACGCGAGGCGGCGGCGCGGCGGCTCGTGCTCACCCACTACTCAGATGAGATGGATCCCGACTGGGCGCGGGCCGAGGCGGTCGAGTCCTACGGCGGTCCGGTCGAGCTCGCCGGGGAAGGGGAGACCTACACCGTCTAGAGCGCGTCAACCTGGGAGGGAGCGGGCATACCCTCGATGACGGCCCTCGCGTATCCTGGGGCCTCTAACCGCCAAGCGTCGAGGGAGACCAATGCCATCGTTGCGCAAAAAGGCCAAGGCGGCGGTTCCGTTCAGTGCCGCCGACGTCGCCAACATCACCAAGAACAACCCCTATATCCAGCGTCTTATCGAGGACTCTGCTCTGCGCGAAAATGTGCGAACGGCGCTGGACTCGGGTAAAAGCGCCTATGAGCGGCTGTCCAGCGGCAAGGCGCCGCACCGAGCCCTGCTCGAGGACAAGAAGCTCCAAGCGGACCTGCGCGAGGCCGCGGAGGCGGTCCGTGACGTGACCATGAGCCTCACCGACGCTCCCAAGCGCAAGGCGCGCAAGGGCAAGCGCCTGGGTCGAAAGCTGCTGATCCTCGCCGTCGGCGGCGCGCTCGCGCTGGGTGCGAGCGACAAGCTTCGCTCCAAAGTCCTGGACACTCTGTTCGGCGCCGAAGAGGAGTTTCAGTACACCCCGCCGGCCAGCACTTCGGCCGCCGCTCCGGCCACGCCGGTGACCGCCGCCTAGCTCGAGGTCTGACCTCAGCTGTGCCGCAGAGGCGCCCCTGACCGGGCGCCTCTGCCGTTTCCGGGGCGGGTGGCCCACTAGAATCCGCCGCCATGGAGGCGGCTGCCGTATCCGACCGTGCCCCCTCGCGCGAGCTCGCCGGGGAGAAGGCGACCCGGATCGTCGAGGCCATGCGGGCGAGCGTCGCCGAACGCGGCATCGCCGGATCGACGTTCGACATCGTGGCCCGCGAGGCAGGGGTCTCCCGCGGGCTGCTGCACTACTACTTCGGCACCAAGGAGCGGTTGCTGGTCGAGGTCGTGCGCCGCGAGACCCAGGTCCGCGGCCGGCTGCTGCATCAGGCCGTCGCCGAGGCGGGTGGCGCCGACGAGCTGATCGATGCCCTCGTGCGCAGCTTCGAGGATCTGCTCGGCGAGGGCGCGAGTGAGGTCGTCATGTTCTACGAGCTCCTGACCTTGGCCCAGCGCAACGCGGGCATCGCCACCGAGCTCGCCGAGCTGTCGCGAACCCTGCGTCTGCAGCTCGCTGAGGCGCTGCGCGCCGGCAGCCAGGCCGGCGTATTCGAGCTCCGCGCGGATCCGGACGACTTGGCCAGCTTCCTGCTCGCGCTCGCCGACGGCGTCATGATCAGGCGCATGAGCGAGCCCGAGCTCGACGTGCGCCGGCTGATGGATCAGGCCGTGGCCGCCGCGCGCGCGCTGCTGGCCTGACCCGGCGTGCGCCGCCTGGTCGGCCTGGGCGTCGTTGCGCTGCTCGTCGTCGTCCTGGGCGTGGGGCAGCTCGTGCTGCCCGCGATTGCCGCTCAGCGCCTGCGTGATCGGCTCGCGCGCTCGGGCCGCGTGCTCTCCGTGCAGGTGGACGCGTTCCCGGCCGTCGAGCTCCTCTGGCACCAGGCCGACCGCGTCGCGGTTTCTCTCGGGCGCTATCACTCGAGCCCGCAGGGTCTCGCCGGTCTGCTCAACCAGACGGGAGACGTGGGAACGCTGTCGGCCTCGGCCAGCGAGCTCGATACCGGCCTGCTGACTCTGCGCGACGCCTCCCTGGCCAAGCGCGGCGCTCAGCTGACGGGCAGTGCGCAGGTCACCGAAGCCGACCTCCGGACGGCGCTGCCGATCCTGCAGTCGGTCACCCCGGTGGCGTCCTCAGGCGGGGCGCTGACGCTCCAGGGCACCGCGACCCTGTTCGGCGTCACGGCCACTGTCCAGGCCACGGTCAGTCAGCAGGGCGGTGACCTCGTAGTCACGCCCAACGTCCCGCTCGGCGGTCTGGCCACGATCCGGGTCTTCTCCGATCCGCGGCTCGCGATCCAGGGGATCAGCGCCACTCCGACCGCGACCGGCTTCCGGGTCACCGCCGCCGGGCACCTGCGCTGATGTGCGTCGAGAAACCGGCCTCTATGGCGGGTAGCGGGACGCACCCTCTCTCCACAGGGGCCAGAGGCGGCCGACTGTCAGCGGTCGACCGTCAGCGGTCGACTGTCAGCGATCGACGGTGAGCGCCGCGAGACCCGGTCGGTTGCCGGCCGCCAGCATCCGGGCCAGCCCGGAGCCCTCGCCCTTGAGGTAGAGATTGAAGAACGCCGTCGTGACGCGACCGACGATCGAGAGCTGAGGCTGCTCGTAGGTGTAGGGCGGGAGGTGGGGGGCTCCGAGGAGCTTGAGCAGATATTTGGGCCGCCGGGCGCGGGCGAAGAAGTCGTAGGTGAAGTGCGGTTGGTTGACGTTGTCCGCGGTGCCCTGGGTGGCGAGCAGGGGCGGAGTCCCGCGCGGGAAGTAGAGCCCGGTCCCGGGGATCACGGCGCCGGACAGGATCGCCGCGGCGCGAACCCGGGGGTCGAGGAAGAACCGGTCGTAGGCCATGGCCAGCGCCGTCTCGCCACCGTCGGACTGGCCGCTGACGCCGATCTTCTTCGGATTGATCCGCCCCGAGAGGATGTTCCCGCTCACCCCCGAGAGGGCCAGAGTGCTGGTGATCACAAAGCTCATGTCCCGGGGCTGGTTGACGAGGTCGGCCTCGTTCGGCCCGCCCGGCGCGTTGAGGTTCTCGAGCGGGAACACCGGCGCGGCCACCACGTAGCCCGCCGCCGCCCACGAGTCCAGCAGCCGGAAGTAGTACGCGGGCGTGACCGCGAAGCCGTGGCCGAACACGATCAGGGGCAGCGGTCCGGTGGCGGCGCTGGGATAGCGGATCACCGTGACCAGCCGGCGCGGTCCGGGGGCGGCGTGGGGGAAGCGGACCTGACGGCTGTAGTCGACGAAGGTCAGCGTCCGCTCGGTGACGCCGGGGGTCGCCGCGGACCCCTGCGTCGCCCCGTGTCGCGCCTTCGATCCTCGAGCCTGCCCCGCCCCCCCGACCTTGCTCGTCTGGGCGGGGTTGGTGGCGCTGGGTGCGGCGCTTGCGCAGCCCGTCACCAGCAGCAAGAGGAGCGCGGCCACGGAGGCGAAGCTGACCCCCCGGCCGCGGTCAGCGCAGATAGACCCCGAAGAAGTCACGGTCTTCGCTCGTCAGGTAGCGCTGGTCGGAGCGGTGCATGCTCGCCACGAGGTTGGCAGCGCCGTTGGCACCCGGATGACGATAGGTGATGAAGCTCGTCCAGTAGACGTTGATGTCGAGCTCCATCGCGCGCACCGCCCCCGCGTGGCGCAGGACCTGAGCCAGGGATCCGAC